>DRME01000110.1 GCA_011375175.1 Deltaproteobacteria bacterium
GTAAAAAGGTTCCCTCAGACTCCCTCCAAAAACTTTTAACGCCCTGCGGTTCATCCCGATTTTGCAAGCAAAATCGGGATGAACCGCAGGGAATTAAAGTCTTTGAAGGGGGTCTGGGGGAAACTTTCTACAGAAAGTTTCCCCCAGGGTAATTAATCAGAGTTTCCTTCATATTTGGAGCGGCGCGGTGCGCAGTCCCTCGGTCTCGTCGAATCCGAAGAGGATGTTCATGTTCTGCACCGCCGCCCCTGAAGCGCCCTTCACGAGGTTGTCTATGGCCGAGACTATGACCACACGTCCCGTCCTGCCGTCGGCCCGCAGTCCTATGTCGCAGAAGTTGGAGCCCCGCACCCAGCTTATGTTTGGGAAGACCCCCTCGGGCCGCACGCGGACGAAGGGCTCGCCGTCGTAGAAGTCCCGGTAGAGTTCGAGAAGCGCCACCGTCGTGTGGGTGCCGGTGAGCGAGGCCGTCACGGTGGTGAGGATGCCCCGCGACAGGGGCAGGAGATGCGGCGTGAACGAGACCCTGACGGCGGCTCCGGCCACGTCGGAGAGGACGGCCTCTATCTCGGGCGTGTGGCGATGGACGGCGACCTTGTAGGCGCCGAAGGCCTCGTTGACCTCGCAGAAGGAGGTTGCGAGCGAGGCCGACCGCCCGGCGCCGCTAACGCCGCTCTTCGAGTCGATGACGATGGTCGAGGGGTCTACGACCTCCTCCTTGACGGCCGGCGCCAGGGCGAGCACGGCCGACGTGGGATAGCAGCCGGGATTTGCTATGAGCCTTGCGCCCTCGACGGCGCGGCGGTAGAGCTCGGGCAGGCCGTATACGGCGGAACCGAGAAGCTCGGGGGCCCTGTGCGGGGCGTACCAGGCGCGATACGTCCCGGCGTCACGGAGCCTGAAGTCGGCGCTCAGGTCGACCACCTTCCTGCCGGCCTCGATGAGCCCGGGCACGACGGCCATGGAGGCGCCGTGGGGCAGGGCGCAGAAGATGCAGTCGGCCTCTCCGAGCGGTCCTTCGAGAGAGCCGAGGACGCCGCCCTCGGCTTCCCCCTTCAATTCATCGAAGAAGAGTCCGTCGAGATAGCCCATGAGCGAGGGAAAGACCGACGATACCGGCGCCCCGGCGAACTGTCTCGACGAGGCGTAGCATACCTCCACCTTGTCATGGAGCGCCAGGATGCGCAACAGCTCAAGCCCCGTGTAGCCGCTTGCGCCGATTACGGCCGCCTTTATCATCGCCACCACCCCTTGTCCGGGAAAAAAAGAAGGGAAGGCATATGGCGGCCTCCCCCTCGTGACAAGACGTCCTTAAGCTGCGAACGCCTCAAGGAAACGCTGACTCATTTCACTGCGGGAAGCCTTCTTGAGAAGGTCTCCCGCAGAGCAATCAACCGGAGTTTCCTCAAGGGCCTATCTCTTGGAGAACTGGAACCTCGCCCGCGCGCCCCTCTGGCCGTACTTCTTCCTCTCCTTCATGCGCGGGTCCCTGGTGACGAGACCGTATTTTCGCAGGGTGGGCTTGAGGGCCGGGTCCATGGCGATAAGGGCCCTGGCGATGCCGTGTCTTACGGCCCCGGCCTGTCCCGATATGCCGCCGCCCACCACGTTGGCCTTGACGGAGAACTTGCCGACCGTGCCGGTCACCTCGAAGGGCTGGCGGACGATCATCTTGAGGGTCTCCCTGGTGAAGTACTCGTCTATGGGCCTCTTGTTGATGACGATCTCTCCCGACCCGCCGCAGAGCCTCACCCTGGCCACCGAGGTCTTGCGCCTTCCGGTGGCGCTGTAGACTTCCTGAGTCATTTACTCGATCCTCCGTTTTGTTTCAATTCCTTGCGGGGCGCCCGCCGCGGCAGCGCCGCGACACCGACTCCGCCGAACCGGCAATACCCTGTCGCTTATTCCATCGTCCGGCCCGTCCCGCGCCTTCCGCCCGGAAGCCGCGACACCGGCGAAGTCTCAGGGGGCGGCGCCATTTTCCTCGCCGCCTGCGCCCCTCAAGGCCGCGGCGTCTTCGGGGCCCGCCGATTCGATGAAGCCCTTTTCACGATGCCATTGCCCCCCAGCATGCCGTTGCCCCTGTCTGCCGTTGCCCCTGTCTGCCGTTGCCCCTGTCTGCCGTTGCCCCTCCTGCGCCGCCGTGGCGGCCAGCCGGGCTCAGTCCAGGAGCGGCCTGGGGCGCTGCGCTGCGTGCGGGTGGTCGGGACCGGCGTAGACCTTGAGCTTCCTGAAGAGCGATCTGCCGAGCGGCCCCTTGGGGAGCATGCCCCAGACGGCCTTCCTGATGGCCTCTTCTGGCTTCTCGGCGAGGAGCTTGCCCAGGGCGACAGTCCTGAGGCCGCCGGGGTAGTTGGTATGCCTGTAGTAGATCTTGTCGGTGAGCTTTCTGCCGGTGACGCTCACCTTGTCGGCGTTTACGACGACGACGAAATCGCCGGTGTCCACGCCCGGAGTGTAGACGGGCTTGTGCTTGCCCCTGAGCACCGACGCTATGGCGGCGGCGGTCCTGCCGAGGTTCTTGCCCGCCGCGTCGACGAGGTACCACTCCCTCTTCACCTCGCCGGTCTTTGCAAGATAGGTCTTCATGATCGCGGTAATCCCCTGAAGTCTTATTTGAACGAGTTATTTTAATGGGGCCGGCCGTCTCTTGTCAAGTGTTTTTGTTCTGCTGCGGTGAGCCGCGCCCCCTTGCCGTTCTCGCAGCACGGCCCGCTCGGATTCTCAAGAGGGGGATCTCCCTGCGCAATATTTTTCCCTTCCGCCCTTGACAAGCCCTGGGGTTTTTATTATAATGTTTACTCCAGTTGCGGGGTGGAGCAGTCCGGTAGCTCGTCGGGCTCATAACCCGAAGGTCGCAGGTTCGAATCCTGCCCCCGCTACCATACAGATTCTCGCACTTTGAGGTGCGATTTTAGGGGTCGGCCGTAAGGGCCGACCTTTTTTTGTTTGAAATTCTGGCGATTTTTTAATTTAATATGGCTAAGCATGTATAAGACAGCGGGAGAACAAGGCCCGGTTGTCCCCATTTTTGATAAAAGAAGGAGGCCTTCTTGTCTTGACAGTCCAAGATGTTGTGTGCTATTTATGTTCAAACCACTATATACTGTAAAACGTATAATACCATGGTAATGTTGTTCCAGACTGCAAAGCAGTTGCATCGGAAACAAATAGAGGACTTTGGTATCCCCATCTCTAAAGTCGAAAGGGCTGTACTCTATCAAAAATTTGCTGACAAACTTATCGTGAATCCCGAGCTTACTCGTGCCCTCGTATCCTACCAAGCTAATAAGAGTGCCCCGTTTTACCGCTGGCTGAAGTATAAGGAGGCCTTCTCTTCCGAGCTTGTCAAATATGTCTTGGACAGATTCCGGCCGAATGCAGGGAGGACTCCACGAGTTCTGGACCCCTTTGCAGGTGCAGGGACTACCCTGACCACTTCCTCGAAAGAAGGCTGGAAGGCAACCGGCATAGAGCTTTTGCCTATCGGAATCGCCGCTATTCGCGCCCGTCTTTCTGCAGACAAGGTCAACATCAAATCATTCAAGTACTACTTGGACCATTTGGGAAAATACTCTTTTGATATTGCATCAAATAAGTATACTTTTCCTCATCTCCGCATAACCGAGAAGGCGTTCTCGAAAAAGACAGAAAAAGCGCTTTCTTCGTACGTGGCATTTATCGAGAACATCAAAAATGAAGATACAAGGTATCTTTTCTGGTTCGCCTGCCTTTCCATCCTCGAAGATGTAAGTTTCACCCGTAAAGACGGTCAATACCTTCGGTGGGACTCAAGGTCGGGAAGATCACTGAGGTCGAGCTTCAACAAAGGCAATATCCCGGACTTCAGGACAGCCATAATCAGCAAGCTCCACATCATTTTCGATGACCTCAAGAAGAGAAATGGTGGCACCTTCTCTAAAAATGTCAAGGTGGTTGAAGGATCGTGCTTGACCGAGCTTGCAAAACTGCCGGCAGAATCCTTTGACCTTATAATGACCTCGCCGCCGTACTGTAATCGCTACGATTACACTCGTACCTACGCCCTTGAGCTGGCTTTTATGGGTCACACTGAAGAAGATGTGAGAAACCTAAGACAGACACTTCTCTCAGCAACCGTGGAAAACAAGACCAAGCGCAAGCAACTCGCGCTGGAATACTGCACTGCAGACAGGATGGACAGGTACGAAGCCGCGGTAAAAGCATTCACGAACCAACGAGCCCTCCACGAAGTCCTGGACATACTATACGAGGCGCGAGAGCAGGGCAGCCTGAATAACAATAACATACCAAACCTTGTGGAGAATTACTTCTTTGAGATGAACATCGTTATTCACGAGCTTTCGAGGCTGCTTGCACCGGGCGGTCACGTTGTAATGGTAAACGACAACGTCCAGTATCACGGTGAAGAAGTCCCTGTCGATCTCATTCTCTCGGATTTAGCCCAAAACGCGGGGCTTAATGTTGATCACATCTGGGTCCTGCCGCGTGGTAAAGGAAACAGCAGCCAGCAAATGGGTGCCCATGGCAGAAATGAAATCCGCAAATGCGTTTATGTATGGTCAAAACCAAACAACGAGCAAAAACCTTCATAGAAAATGGCAGAGACAAACCAATATACAGAAGATCTTCGCCTGATAAAATCCCTTCTCATAGTTACATCCCTGCAAAAACGAAGAGACCTCCATGCACTAAAACTTATCAAAAAATTCGCTGGCAAGTTGCGCTGGAAACCATACAGCAACCTCCTTATCGACCCCGAAATCTGGAAATACGCAGTTAAGACCCAGGGATATGACCCAAAGCTCGTCTTTTGCCATCCAGAGGTTCTCTTATACGAGCCCACAACAAGCCTATACTATCGAGGGCTATGTGGACTTTCATTGAAAGCTGTAAGAGACTATTTTGGTGCTGTCGATTCCCTGGAAGCGGGCAACCCGCGGGCACGTTTGGACAATGAAAAGGCGTTAAAAATGGCTCGTACCTATAATGCCTTCATTTGCTCAATCATAAAGAACTCATCTGATTGGACCCTTGAAAATGGCAACCGCACCATTATTGCCACGCTTGGCATCACCCTTGATGGCGTGATGAGGAACAAAATCGGGGATATAGCCGAAGAACGGATAAGGGGGCTTGTCGTAGAATGGCTGGCCGAACGCAATTTAATCATAGAACCGGTTCCTTCGAAGCTCAAAAAGCTCGAAAGTACACCAAGCTACCTAACCCTTAAAAAGGATATTTTGATGCGCTTTAGCCCGGAGCCGGACATATCGTTTCTAAAAGACGACCAGCTACTTGCCGTCATAGAGATTAAAGGCGGGATTGACCCGGCAGGCGCGCTCGAAAGGTACGGAGCGGCCAAAAAATCCTTTGAACATGCTATAGGTGTAAGCCCTATGTGCAAAAACTTTTATCTTGGAGGTGTCTTTACAGAAGAGCTTACCAAGCGCATAAGCAGTGACCGCCTCGTTGAAAAAACATTCAATGTCATCGAAATCCTTGACAAGCCAAAAATACGAAAAGAATTCTTTGACGAGATTTTTCATCACACATTGCGGCTGATATGAAAAGAGGGCGGACTGAGTGAAGAGCTCACCGTGAACCTTCTAGAAATAGGGGGACGCCACCTCGTGGCGTCCCCCTATTTCTAGAATGGAATGTCGTCGTAATCATCTGTTTCAGGTCCGGCTTTCGGTTCTTCATTAGCCGGGTGAAGCTCAAGATGTCGTTTCAAGAGGTAAAGCATCAGGACGCCAGATAGATTTACAGCGAGTTCTGCAAGGCTCTTAGGAGGCTCGTTGACATCTATACCTTGTCCGTGCCCAACCCCCTTTTCAAAATTTCGCACCACGGGAACAGCTCGGAGAATATGCTCCTCAAATGCTTTCAAGAAGCCCTCATGGTAGTCGGGCACAAGACCGCTATCGATAACCTTTTTAATAAGACGCCCTGGCTTTTCCTGGTCAATCCCAAGAATCGCCTTCATCGTGCTTTCTACCGCAAGATTAGCGGCGTGCATGGCACCCTTGTAGTCCCCGCTGGAGAAATCGGACCGAGCATGTTGAAATTCAGCTAACGCACCTTCGAATCCCCCTATGAACAGAAGCTCTGCCGCTTTTGAATGTATTTCTGCTTCCAACCATTTCGAATCAACACGTATGATCCGGCCTTCAAGCATACGCCAGGGTAAATTGGCATCTTCGAAGACAACGTTCAGCTGGCCTTGGTACTGGGCCGGATCGGCTAAAGGAGTATTCCAGTGCACTTTGTCTTCCACGAGAAGATCGTAAAATAGCTCCATAGCATCGAGGACAAACCTGGGGACACCACGCAGAATAAACTCTTTGGCATCCTTCAGAACCTCCCACTCCGACCGCGACTGGTAGGCACGTAGTTCCTCCCAACCGTGTTCTTTTTTCAGACAGTCGGGGAGTTCATCCCAAGCAAGTGTCCGGTTGTTGTTGTTGATACTGTTGGGATCGTAATAGGGATCAAATTCCTCAATCACATACCAGATTCTTCGGCGAACAGGCTGACTAAGGCTTACTTCCCTGGCCGCTTCTGGATGTCTCTTTGAGAAAACTTTCAAAGCCATGGTATTCTTCACCTCGGAATCGCCAAGAGCATCGCGTCCAGTAATCGTTTCCACTGCCTTTCGAGTACATGGCCAAAAGCGCGTTGACCAAGTGCAGGAAGTCAGGGCCGCGATCCTGCTCTATCGTGATGAGCGCGCGCAGTTTATGGTCGGCCCGGAAAGACCCGCTCAGAACTCCACGCTCACGGCCTTCGATACGCCGGGCTCCTCCATGGTGATGCCGTAGAGCCTGTCCGCAAGCTCCATTGTCCGCTTGTTGTGGGTTATGAGCAGGAACTGGCTGCGGGCCGACATCTCCTTCAAGAAGGCGTTGAAACGGTCGATGTTGGCGTCGTCGAGAGGGGCGTCCACCTCGTCGAGCAGGCAGAAGGGACTCGGTTTTATGAGGAAGATGGAGAAGATCAGCGCCGTGGCCGTCAGCGCCTTCTCGCCGCCGGAGAGCAGCGTCATGTTCTGGAGCCGTTTGCCGGGAGGCTGGGCCGCTATCTCTATGCCCGACTCCAGGATGTTGGACTCGTCGGAGAGCCGCAGCTCGGCCCTGCCGCCGTTGAAGAGCCGCGGAAAGGTCTTCTTGAATGTGGCGTTCACCTCATCGAAGGTGCGACGGAAACGCTCGCGGCTTGTCCTGTTTATCCGGGCGATGGCCTTGCGGATGGCCTCCATCGAGCGGGTGAGGTCCTCCTGCTGGGAGACGAGGAATTTGTGCCGCTCGTCGAGTTCGGCGAACTCCTCGAGGGCCGCCATGTTAACCTCGCCGAGCGAGTCGAGTCGGGCGCGAAGCTCATCGCGCCTGCCTTCGAGGGCCTCGACGTCTATATCCCCCTCTCCCGCGGCGGCGCCGGCCGTGTACGCGGCGAGGTCGCAGCCGTAGCGGTCGGCCATCCTCTCGCTCAGGGCCTCGCGGCGAAGCTCCGTCTCCTTGAGCTCCACCGAGAGCCTCCCGGCCTCCTCGCGCACGCGGGAAAGCTCCGAGCGCAAACCCTTGAGCTCCTCCTCGAGCTCCTTTTGCCGGCGGACCAGCCCTGCGATAACCTCCCCCTGCTCGATCTCCCTGCGCCGCACCCCCTCTCTTTCGGAGAGAAGCTTCTCGATGCGCCTCTTGAGCCCCGCGGCCCTGGACTGCGCCTCGCGGCGCTCCCTGAGACCCGACTCCACCTCGGCGGCCTTGAGCTCCATCCGGCCGCCGAGCTCGTCGATGAGTCTCTTCTTTTCGGCGAGTCTCTCCTTGAGCGCCCCGAGCTGCTCACGGGCCGATGCGATGGCCACCCGCGCCTCGGTCACCGAGGCGCGGCACCTCTCGCACTCGGCCGCAAGCTCCGCCTCGCGGGACGAGAGCTCGGCCATGCGGGCCTCGACGGCCCCGCGCCGCTCCTCGAGCTCCTCGCGTCGCGCCGAGAGCGCCGCCTTGGCCGCGGCCACCTCCTTTAGCTTCTCCTCGGCCCCGCTCCGCTCGGAGGCGAGGGCCCCGCACCTGGTCGATAGCCGCTCCACCTCCTCGGCGAGCCTTTTTACGCGGCCTTCGACCTCGACACGCCCGATCTCCGTCGAATGGAGCGTCTCCCTCAGTCCCTCGACGACCTTCCTCGTCTCGGCCACGGCCGCCGAGAGCCCCTCGCGCCGCTGCCGAAGCGGCCGGAGCCGGCCCTCGAGGCGGGCCACATCGTCGCGCAGGCGCTTGATCTCCATCTTCTGCCGGAGTATGCCGCCTTCGGCGCCGCCGCCCCTGCCGCCGGTCACGACGCCGCATGGGTCCACGACCTCGCCCTCACGGGTGACTATGGTCCGCACGGCGCCGTTGCCTCTCCACAGCTCGGCAGCGGCGGCCATGTCGTCGACGACCACCACATTGCCGAGGAGGGCCCTCACAAACCCCTCGCAGCCGTCCTTGACACGAACCTCGTCGATGAGCACCGACGCATCGACGGTTCCGTCAAGGCCGATGGCCGGGTCTCCCACCCCGGCCATGACGGGGCTTCCCGCCTCCTTGAGGGGGACGAAGCTTCCGCGCCCGGCGGACCGCTCCTTGAGGTACTCGACGGCCTCCACGGCGCCTTCCATGTCGTCGACGAGCACGTACTGTAGCCTGTCGCCGAGCACGGCCTCGACGGCCCGCTCGAAGCCCGGCGAAGGCTCGATGACGTCGGCAAGGAGACAGCGCACGCCGGAGGAAAGGCGGGAGCGCCCCCCGCGCTCCCCGTCCCGGCCCAGGCGCATGACGGCCTTCACGCCGTCCTTGAGCCCCTCGTAACGGGCCTCCATCTCCTCGAGGGCCCGGAGTCTCGAAGCCTTGTGCGAGAGCTCACCGGTCAGCGCGCCGAGCTCCTCCTCCACGGCGGCCCGTTCGTCTTCCAGGGCCTTGAGTTCGGCTGAGCTCTTCTCGAGCTCCGCGCCGAGGCTGCGGGCCTTCTCGACGAGGCCGTCGAGACCGCTGCGGAGTTCTCCGAGGCGCGCGCGCCTCTCTTCCAGCGCAGCGCTCGTCTCGGATATCTCCCTCGCCGCCCTCGCCTCGCGAAGCCTCAGGTCGTCCTCCTCCCTCATGGAGGCCTTCATCGAGTGCTTGAGCTCGGAGAGCTCGGAGAGTATCTTGAGGTGGGCGGCCTTCTCCGCGCTGAGAAGCGAGCGCTCCTCGTCGAGACGCTCCCGCGCCTCGGCGAGGCTCCGCTCTCTTGCGGCCAGCTCCTCGCGGCTGCGGGCTATGGAGGCCTCCCTGTCGGCCACGGCGGAGGCGATCTCCTCCACCTGGCCGCCCGCCGCCTCCCTCTCGGCCTCGAGGGCCGCGATCTCCTCGCCGAGCCTGCGCTCGTCGCGCTCGAGCCCGCTTACGAGCATGGCCACACGCTCGTTCTCGCGCTCGCAGCCGTCGATCTCGCCGTCGATGGCGGCGAGCCTGTTTCTCGTCTCGGCGAACGCCGCCTCCGCCTCGTCGCGGCCGCCGCTCAGCTCCTCGCCGGCGGCCTCGGCCGCGCTCATCCTGGCTGCAAGCGCCGCCTCCTCGTCGGCGAGGAGCGAAAGCCTCCTTCTCCCCTCGTCGATCCTGCCGGCAAGCTCCCTGTAGCTGCGGCCGGCGAGCCGCAGCTCCACTTCCCTGAGCTCGTCGCGCAGGGCCTTGCACCGCTCGGCCTTTCGGGCCTGGCGCTTGAGCGAGCCGAGGCGGCGCTTGACCTCGCCGGTTATGTCGCCTATCCTCGTGAGGTTCGCCTTCGTCGCCTCAAGGCGCCGCAGCGCCGCGTCGCGCTTGCCCTTGAAGCGGTTTATGCCCGCCGCCTCCTCGAATATGACGCGGCGCTCCTCGGCTCTTGCGTTTATGAGCCAGCCCACCTGGCCCTGCTCTATTATGGAATAGGCCCTCGTGCCTATGCCCGTGTCGGTGAAGAGGTCTACTATGTCCCTGAGCCTGGCCCTCACCTTGTTTATGTAGTACTCGCTCTCGCCCGAGCGGTAGAGCCTGCGCTTGACCTCTATCTCGCCGAAGGAGGCGAATCGCGGCGGGGCGGCCCCGCCGTCGTTCGAGAAGGTGAGGACCACCTCGGCCATGCCCATGGGCTTTCGCGTCTCGCTGCCCGAGAATATGACGTCCTCCATGAGACGGCCGCGCAGGTGCCGGGCGTTCTGCTCGCCCAGGACCCAGCGCACGGCGTCGACGATGTTGCTCTTGCCGCAGCCGTTGGGGCCCACCACGGCCGATATGCCCAGCGGGAGGTCGAAGACAACGGGGTCGGCGAAGGACTTGAAGCCCTGTATCTTGAGTCTCTTTATCTTCATGAACACACCTCGGCGCCACGGACCCGCCGCCGGCCCCGCGACGAAACCGCTCCTCGCCACGGCAACCACACCGGCCGGACACGGGGCCTCACCTGTGTGAAGAGGTTAGCAGAGTCCCGAGACTTTGTAAAGGGAAAAATACTACGGAAAGTATACCGGAGAGACGCAGGATACAATATGTTGGGGCAAGCCGGCGATTGCACTGAGGGAACCTTTTTGAAAAAAGGTTCCCTCAGACTCCCTCCAAAAACTTTTAATGCGAGTTGGCTTCCCCCTGTTTTGCCAGGCAAAACAGGGGGAAACCAGCTCGTATTGAAAGTCTTTGAAGGGGGTCTGGGGGAAACGTGGGCCTGTGGCCCTTCTACAGAAAGTTTCCCCCAGGGTATTTAATCAGGGCTTCCTTAAGATTTGCGGCTGCTCTTTGCGCTCTTTCGTCCCCTGCCCTTTTTGCCTTCCTCGGCGTCCTTGAGCGCCGCGTGGGCCGCGGCGAGCCTTGCTATGGGGACCCTGAATGGAGAGCACGAGACGTAGTCGAAGCCGTTACGGTGGCAGAACTCCACGGTCGCCGGGTCTCCGCCGTGTTCTCCGCAGATGCCTATCTTGAGGTCTCTTCTCACGGCCCGGCCCTTTTCTATGGCCATGCGTATTAGCAGGCCCACGCCCTCCTGATCGAGCGACTGGAAGGGGTCGTTTGCGAAGATGCCCGCGCGGTTCTCGTCTACGTAGACGGGGAGGAAGCGGCCCGAGTCGTCGCGCGACATGCCCATGGTCATCTGCGTGAGGTCGTTGGTGCCGAAGCTGAAGAACTCGGCCACCTCGGCCACCCTGTCGGCCGTGAGCGCGGCCCTGGGCACCTCGATCATGGTGCCCACCAGGTAGCGGACCTTGACGCCGTAGCCGGCCATGACGGCGGCGGCGACCTCTCTTGTGCGCGTAGCCAGTATGTCGAGCTCCTTTGCGTCTATGACGAGGGGGTGCATGATCTCGGGGAGCACGCGCACGCCCTTCTTCTTGCACTCGCAGGCGGCCTCCATGATGGCGCGCACCTGCACCTCCAGTATCTCGGGATAGGTGATGCAGAGGCGGCAGCCCCGGTGCCCGAGCATGGGATTGGACTCGTGGAGCCGCTCTATGCGGTGGCGCACCTGGTTGAAGGGGAGTTCGAGGGCCTGGGCCAGGAGCTTCTGGTCGCTTTCGTTGTGGGGGACGAATTCGTGGAGAGGGGGATCGAGCAGCCTGATGGTGACGGGCTTTCCGTCCATGGCCTTGAAGATGCCGATGAAGTCCTTGCGCTGGAGCGGCAGGATGCGCTCGAGCGCCTCCTTGCGCGAGGCCGTGTCGTCGACCAGTATCATGCGCTGGATGGCGAGCCTCCTCTCGTCGGTGTCGAAGAACATGTGCTCCGTGCGGCAAAGCCCTATGCCCTCGGCGCCGAGTCGGACGGCGTTCTCTGCGTCGTAGGGGGTGTCCACGTTGGTGCGCACCTTGAGGGTGCGGGCCTTGTCCACCCACTTCATGAGCTTGAAGTAGGAGTCCGGGAGCTGCGGCTTCTTGAGCCTAAGGGCCGCGCGGAAGACCTCGCCGGTGGAGCCGTCGAGCGTTATCTCGTCGCCTTCCTTTATGACCGTATTGCCCACGGCGGCCGTCTTGGCCTCGTAGTCGACCGCGAGGTCCTCGCATCCCACGACACAGCACTTGCCCCATCCGCGCGCCACCACGGCGGCGTGGGAGGTCTTGCCGCCCTTGGCCGTGAGGATGCCCTTTGCGGCGTGCATGCCGCCCACGTCCTCGGGGCTCGTCTCCTTCCTCACCAGGATCACGTCCTTGCCCGAGGCGGCCCACTCCTCGGCGTCCTTTGCCGTGAAGACCACGTGCCCCGATGCGGCGCCCGGCACGGCTCCGATGCCGGAGGCGAAAAAGTGTTTTTTCCGCTCCTCGACGGTTATGGAGGGGTCGATGATCGGGTAGAAGAGACCTTCTATGTCCTTCTCCGTTATCCTCTTGACGGCCTCCTCCTTCGTTATGAGCCGTTCCTTGACCATATCGACGGCTATCTCGAAGGCGGCTATGGGCGAGCGCTTGCCCACGCGGCACTGGAGGATGTAGAGCTTGCCGTCCTCGATGGTGAACTCTATGTCCTGCATGTCCTTGTAGTGGCGCTCGAGCTTCTTGCGCACCTCGCAGAGCTGCTTGTAGGCCGCGGGCATTATGGTCCTGAGCTCATCGAGGTGGATGGGCGTGCGGATGCCGGCCACCACGTCCTCTCCCTGGGCGTTCATGAGCAGGTCGCCGTAGAAGACGTTCTCGCCGGTGCTCGGGTCCCTGGTGAAGCACACGCCCGTGCCGGAGGTCTCGCCCATGTTGCCGAAGACCATCTGGACGATGTTGACGGCCGTGCCGAGAAGCCCCGTTATGTTCTCCACGCGGCGGTAGGTCACGGCCTTCTCGGCCATCCACGAGCCTATGACGGCGTCTATGGCGCCCCAGAGCTGCTCGAGCGGGTCCTGGGGGAAGTCCTCGCCGGTGCTCTCCTTGTAGACCTTCTTGAGGACGGGTATCAGCTCCTCCAGTTCTTCCTCGTTCACGTCCGTGTCGACCACGGCGCCGGTGCGCTTGCCCAGGCGAACGCGCGTTCTCCTCTGTTTTATGTCCTCGAACTCGTCCTCGAACCTGGCCTTGTCCACCCCCTTGGCCGTGGAGCCGTACATGAAGATGAAGCGGCGGTAGGCGTCGAGGGCGAAGCGGCGGTTCGAGGTCTTGCGCGCAAGACCCTCGACGGAGCGGTCGTTCAGGCCCAGGTTGAGGATCGTCTCCATCATGCCGGGCATGCTCCGCGCCGCGCCCGAGCGCACGGAGACGAGAAGCGGGTCGTCGGCGTCGCCCAGCTTCTTGCCCGTGAGCTTCTCCAGTCTCCTGAGGTGGGTCAGGACCTCGTCCTCGAATCCGGGAGGGTACTTCCTGCCGTGCCTGTAGTAATAGTCGCAGACTTCGGTGGTAATGGTGAAACCGGCGGGCACCGGCAGACCTATGTTGGGCATCTCCGCCAGTCCGGCGCCCTTACCACCGAGGAGATCCTTCATGTCCCCCCTGCCCTCGGCCTTGGCCGCGCCGAAGAAATAGACGTACTTTTTCCTGGCCATAAAACCCCTCCCGCAAACAGTTTGGTCTACGATGCAAAAAGGTTAACAAAAATAGAGGCGGAAGTCATCAAGTAATTTCCCCGCCATGGCCTCTTTTTCCGCCCCCCGGCGGGCCGTGAGGGCCGTCCCGCCCCCTCCTGCTAAGGGGTCGAAAACAAAAAAGTTTGACACGATGGGCCATCCTTCATATCATTAGGGAAACTCTGATTTATTGCACTGAGGGAACCTTTTTGCAAAAAGGTTCCCTCAGATTCCCTCCAAAAACTTTTAACGCCCTGCGGTTCATCCCGATTTTGCAAGCAAAATCGGGATGAACCGCAGGGAATTAAAAGTCTTTGAAGGGGGTTCCGGGGGAGACTTTCTACAGAAAGTCTCCCCCGGTCAATCGACCCGAATCTTATCCGAGGAGAGACGATGGGCCGCCAGGAAAGACCTGTAGCCATAGAAGACGAGATGAAGAAGTCCTACATGGACTACGCCATGTCCGTCATCGTGGGCAGGGCGCTGCCCGACGTGCGCGACGGACTCAAGCCCGTCCATCGCAGGATACTCTTCGCCATGCACGAGATGGGGGTGGAGTGGAACAAGCCCTACAAGAAGTCGGCCCGCGTGGTGGGCGACGTCATAGGCAAGTACCATCCCCACGGCGACGCCGCGGTCTACGACGCCATAACCAGGCTCGTCCAGGACTTCTCCATGCGCCACCCGCTCATCGACGGCCAGGGAAACTTCGGCTCCATCGACGGCGACCCTCCGGCCGCCATGCGCTACACCGAGGTGAGGATGGCGCGCCTGGCCTCCGAGCTCCTGGCCGACATAGACAAGAACACCGTAGACTTCACGCCCAACTACGACGATTCGCTCCAGGAGCCGGTCGTACTGCCGGCGTCGTTCCCGAACCTGCTCGTCAACGGCTCTTCGGGCATCGCCGTGGGCATGGCGACCAACATGCCCCCCCACAACCTCTGCGAGGTCGTCGACGCCCTGGTGCGGCTCATCGAGGACCCGGAGGTTGAGGACGGGGAACTTCTCGATATCGTGCCGGGGCCGGACTTTCCCACCGGCGCGTTCATCCACGGCCGCAAGGGCATAGTCGAGGCCTACACCACGGGAAAAGGCGTCATCCAGATGCGCGCCCGCGCCGTCATAGAGAGCAACCCCCGCACGGGCCGCAAGTCCATCGTAATCACCGAGATACCCTACATGGTCAACAAGTCCAAGCTCATCGAGAGCATGGCGGCGCTGGTGCGCGACAAGAAGATAGAGGGCATCTCGGACATACGCGACGAGTCGGACCGCGACGGCATGAGGGTCGTCGTCGAGCTCAAGCGCGACGAGACGGCCGAGATAGTGCTCAACAACCTCTACCTCCACACCCAGCTCCAGAGCTCCTTCGGCATAATAAACCTCGCCATAGTGGACGGCAGGCCCAGGGTCCTCACCCTGCGCGAACTGCTCGGCCAGTTCATAAAGTTCAGAAGAGAGGTCGTCACAAGGCGCACCGTCTTCGAGCTCCGGAAGGCGCGGGAGCGGGCCCACATACTCGAGGGGCTGCGCATCGCCATAGAGAACCTCGACGCCGTCATAAAGCTCATCCGCTCGTCGGCGGGACCGAAGGAGGCGAAGGCGGGCCTCGTGGAACGCTTCGGGCTCACGCAGGCCCAGGCCCAGGCCATCCTGGAGATGCGGCTCCAGAGGCTCACGGCGCTCGAGCGCGACAAGATAGAAGAGGAGTACAGGGCGCTGCTGGAGCGGATAGGGCGTCTCGAATCCATACTCGCAAGCCCCGCAAAGCTCATGGAGGTGATAACCGGCGAGCTGCTGGCCATCAAGGAGCGCTACGGAAACGAGCGGCGCACCGAGATAATAGAAGACACGGGCGAGCTCACGCCCGAAGACATAATAGCCGAGGAGGAGATGGTCGTCACCATCTCCAAGCGCGGCTATATAAAGCGCAACCCCACGAGCCTCTTCCGCATCCAGCGCCGCGGCGGCAAGGGCAAGACCGGTGTGACCACAAGGGACGAGGACTTCGTCTCCCATCTGTTCATCGCATCGACCCACAGCTACATCCTCTTCTTCACCGACCGGGGCAAGGCCTATCCCCTGAAGGTCTACGACATACCGCAGGCCGGACGGGCGGCAAGGGGCAAGGCCATAGTCAACATCATCAACGTCGAGCCAGGCGAGAACATAACGGCCTTCCTGCCGGTCAGGGAGTTCGTCGAGGACCGCTACGTCACCATGGCGACCCGTCGCGGACTGGTGAAGAAGACGGCGCTCATGAGCTTTGCGAACATCCGCTCCGGCGGCATCATAGCCATAAACCTCGACGAAGGCGACTCCCTCATCGCCGCGAGGCTGACCGACGGAAAGAAGAACATATTCCTCGGCACCAGGAAGGGCCAGTCCATCCGCTTCAGGGAGGAAGAGGTCCGTCCCATGGGGCGCAACACCAGGGGTGTAATAGGCATAAAACTCGCCGACGACGACGAGGTGGTCGACATGGAGGCCCTCGACGACGACGCCACCATCCTCACGGTCAACGAGAAGGGCTACGGTAAACGCACCCGCGTCGACGAGTACCGGGTCCAGTCGCGCGGCGGAAGAGGCATAATAAACGTCAAGATAACGGACAAGAACGGGCCCGTCATAGACATGGCCCAGGTGCGCGACAACGACGAGATAATGATCACCACCACGAGCGGCAAGTTCATAAGGATAGCCATGAGCTCGGTGCCCGTCATCGGCCGGAACACCATGGGCGTAAGGCTCATGGACATAGAAGAAGGAGAAAAGATCGCCAGCGCGGCGCCGCTTGCCGAGAAGAGCGAAGAGGCTTCTTGAGGGGAGCTCTCTGCGGAAGGTTTCCCCCGAAACAATCCGCCGACAGGGGGTAGGCGTTGGTGAAGTGCCGGTGTGGCGGGTGGTGGCTGGTGGGCCTCTCTTTCGCAGTCCTTGCGTTGCACGGCTGCAGCGAGGACGGTCTGCGGGCCGACTTCGAGGCGGCCGAGCTGGCGCTCGCCGGGGGCCGTTACATCGAGGCCGAACGGCTGTACCGGCGCATCGTAAAGGAGGACCCGGCCGGGCCCCTGGCCCCCAAGAGCCAATACAGGCTGGGCTTCATATACGACCACTACCTCGACGACGCCTCGAGGGCGCTCGACGCCTACGAGGTCCTGCTCGGCTCCTACCCCGGGAGCCCGGAGGCCGCGGAGGCGAGGGGCCGGCGGGCTGAACTCTACTCGCGGCTCGGCGCTCACCGCAAGGCTATAGAGGACTACCAGGTCCTCAAAGAGCTCGCCCGGGGGCCGGGAAAGGCCGACTACCAGTTCCGCATAGCCATGGAGTATCTGAAGATGAACGACCTGAGGCAGGCGAGGATCGAGCTCGGCGAGATAGTGAAGGCCGACCCGGCGAGCGAGCTTGCGCCGCGGGTCTACTTCCACACGGCCTCGACCTACTACATCGAGGGCGAGCTTGCAAGGGCCGTGGAGAACTACGAGAGGGTGATGAGGGACTTTCCCGACGACCCCCTGGCGCTGGAGGCGGCCATCGGCATGGCCGCGGCCCTGGAGGAATCGGGGGACCTGGAGGGGGCGCTCCGGATGCTGCGCTCCGTGGAGAAGCGCTATCCGAACAGCGGGGTCGTCACGACACGGATAGGGCGCATCGAGAAGCGACTCGGCAAGAGGCCGGGGAGCAAGGCTGAGAAGGGCCGCCGGCGGCGGTGAGCGGGATCTGCCGATGAAGAACAGTTCGGACCTCAACGACGTGAAGGTGAGCGTGCTCGGCGCCGGGAGCTGGGGCACCACACTGGCCGACCTCCTGGGCCGAAAGGGCCTCAGGACGACGCTCTGGGTGAGAGAGGCTGAGCTTCTCGAGACGATGGAGAAGACGGGCGAGAACGAGATATTTCTGCCGGGCGTTAAGATTTCGGAGAACGTGCTGCCCACGGGCTCCCTCGAGGTGGCCTGCCGGGCCCCTCTCATCGTCTGCGCCGTGCCCACCCACGGCGCAAGGGAGGTCTTCAAGGAAGCGGCCCGCTTCATCTCCGACCCCGAGACGGTCATCGTGAGCGCCTCCAAGGGCATAGAGGAGGAGACGGGCATGAGGGTGAGCGAGATCATGGCCGACATGCTCCCGCCGGTCCGGGCCGTCGTGGTGCTCTCGGGACCGAGCTTCGCAAGGGAGGTCGCCATGGGAAAGCCCACGGCCCTGTGCGCGGCGTCGGCGAACACGGAGGCGGCCCTGCTCGTGCAGAAGACCTTCAGCACCGACTGCTTCAGGGTGTACACAAACAGCGACGTAACCGGGGTGGAGCTGGGCGGCGCCCTGAAGAACATCATCGCCATAGCCTCGGGCATATGCGGGGGGCTGGGGCTGGGCCCCAACGCCAGGGCGGCGCTCATAACGCGGGGACTCGCCGAGATGACGCGCCTGGGCACGGCCCTGGGCGCAAGGGCCGAGACGTTCTCGGGCCTGTCGGGGCTGGGTGATCTGGTGCTCACCTGCACCGACGAGATGAGCCGCAACTACACGGTGGGACTCAGAGTGGGCCGGGGCGAGAAGCTCTGGACCATCATGTCGGAGATGAAGATGGTGGCCGAGGGAGTGCGCACATCGCGGGCCGTGAAGACGCTCGCCGAGCGCCACGGCGTGGAGATGCCGATAACCGGCGAGGTGTGCAGCGTCCTCTACGAGGACAAGGACCCCCGCAAGGCGGTAATGGAGCTCATGACGCGCAGGCTGCGCCGGGAGTAGGCCGGCGTCGGGGGGAGGCGGAGGAGAAGAGATGTACCGACGGGCGCCCTCGCAGGCCGCGGTGACGGCCCTTGCTCTCCTCGGCCTGCTTTGCGGTGCCGGGGCGCAGGGCGCCGACCCCTACGAGAAGGTTAGGGCCCTCATGGTGGAGCGCCAGATCGAGGCCCGCGGCATCAAGGACAGGCGCGTGCTCGAGGCCATGGCCACGGTGCCGCGCCACGAGTTCGTGCCCGAGACCTACCGCGACGAGGCCTACGCCGACCACCCCCTGCCCATAGGAGAGGGCCAGACGATCTCGCAGCCCTACGTCGTCGCCCTCATGACCGAGCTCCTCGATCTCAAGGGCGGGGAGAAGGTGCTCGAGATAGGCACGGGCTCGGGCTACCAGGCCGCCGTGCTCGCCGCCGTCACGGAGAGGGTCTACACCATGGAGATCCGCGCCGCCCTGGCCAAGGAGGCGGCCGCAAGGCTCGAGCGCCTGGGCTACAGGCAGGTGCGCACACGGCTCGGCGACGGCTACTACGGCTGGCCCGAGGAGGCGCCGTTCGACGCCATCATAGTGACGGCGGCGGCCAACCACGTCCCCCCGCCGCTGCTGGCCCAGCTCAAGGAGGGAGGACGGCTCGTCATCCCCATAGGCTCGACGAGGTACTACCAGACGCTCACGCGCATAACCAGGGTCGAGGGCGAATTCGAGGTGGAGCACGTAACGAGCGTCATGTTCGTGCCCATGGTGGGGGCGGCGCAGAAACAGCGCCCCTGACGGCGGCGCCATAATGCACCAGGAACGCATAGCCATAGAGAGCCCGGCGGCGGCGCTGCGCGCCATCTCACGCCTTGAGATGCCCTTTGCCTGCCGCTGCCAGGCCGAGGGGGCCGGCGGCCCGCTCGTGCTGCTCGGCGCCGAACCCTACATGGTCCTGAGCTGCGACGGCCGCGGCACAAGACTCTCCGGCGCGCGGGACGGACTCTTCGCCGACCCCTTCTCGGCTCTCTCCGCGATCATCGCCGACCACGCCCCCCTTCCAGAAGCAGAAGGCCCCTTCCCATTCAACGGCGGGGCCTTCGGCTACTTCTCCTACGACCTGAAGGACCTTGTCGAGCCCTCCCGCCGCCCCGCCTCCCAGCCCGCCGCCTCACAGGCGGTCGAACTCGCCGCCGCGGGGCTACCCCGCGCGCTCCTCGGCTTCTACGATCCCGTGATAGTATGGGAGGAAGAGACACGGCGGGCGTGGGCCGTATCCTACCAGACGCAAGGCTGGCAGGGCAGGCTCGAAAGACTCAGGGAGGCCCTCTCTCTCGGCGGGCCGGAGCCCGGAGCCCTGCGGCCCTCGCGGTTCTGTCTCTCCGACTTTACGCGCGAGGGCTACATGGAAGCCGTCGAAAGGGCCATAGACTACATAGCGGCGGGCGACATATACCAGGTGAACCTCTCGCAGCGGCTCGTACTCGAGTGGAGCGCTCCGGCGCTGCGCGCCTTCGAGGCCCTCGGCGGCACGGACGGCGCGCCGTTTTCGGCATACCTCGACGCCGGCCCCTTCCAGGTGGTCTCTAACTCGCCGGAGCTTCTTTTGCGTGTAAGGGGGCGCAGGGCGGAGACACGGCCCATAAAGGGGACGCGGCGCAGGGGAGCGGACCGCCGGGCCGACAGGGCCATGGTCGATGAGCTGAGAAACAGCCCCAAGGAGCGGGCCGAGCACGTCATGATAGTGGACCTGGAGCGTAACGACCTCGGCAGGGTCTGCGAGCCCGGGACGGTGCGCGTGCGCTCCTTCGGGCGCATAGAGACCTTCCCCGGCCTCCACCACATGGTCTCGGTAGTCGAGGGGAGGCTGAGAGAGGGCGTCGACTCGGCACAGTGCCTGCGCAACGTCTTTCCCGGCGGCTCCATAACGGGGGCGCCCAAGATCAGGGCCATGGAGATAATCGACGAGCTCGAGCCCACGCCCAGGGAACTCTACACGGGAGCCGTCGGATGGTGCGACCTCTCGGGCGACATGGAGCTGGCCATGGCCATACGGACGGCGGTGGTCAAGGACGGGCTCATGTACCTCGGTGTGGGCGGCGCGGTCGTTGCCGACTCCGACCCCGCCTGCGAATACGACGAAACGATCCTCAAGGCCGCCGGCTTCCTCGCGGTGGCCGGTGTGAACGATGGGCTACGCATACGTAAACGGTGAGATGGTGCCCGCGGAGAAGGCCGCGGTCAGCGTCTTCGACCGGGGCTTCCTCTACGGCGACGGCCTCTTCGAGACGATGAAGGCCTATGACGGCCGCGTCTTCCTCTTCAGGGAACACATGGAGAGGCTGCGCCGCGGCGCCGTGGCGCTTGGCATAAGCACCTCGCCTCTGAAGGGGCTCCGCCGCGCGGCGGCCGAGCTCATGGAGCGTAACGGCCTCGTGCGCGGCGAGGCCCGCCTGCGGGTCACCCTCACCCGCGGCGTATTCGACGGCGGACACGGCCCCGTCGGGAGGACGAGGCCCACCGTCGTCCTCACGGCCGGGGCGCTCGACGACGGGGCGCTCTCGCGGCTTCGGCGCCGCGGCGTAAGGGCCGTGCTCGCCTCGGTGCCGGCGCCGCCGCTTGCGGCGTTCAAGACGCTAAACTACCTCCCCTGCGTCATGGCCAAGGCCGGGGCCCGGCGCGCCGGCGCCTTCGAGGCCCTCTTCACGACGGCCGACGGCCGCCTCACCGAAGGCACATCGACAAACCTCTTCATCGCAAGGGACGGAACCCTCTTGACGCCGCCGCCCGAGTCGGGCCTGCTGCCCGGCATAACACGCCGCGCCGTCATGGAGATGGCCGGGGAGGCCGGCATATCCGTCGTCGAGGCCGACCTGCGCAGCCGCGACCTCTACGAGGCCGACGAGGCGATGCTCACGAACTCGATAATAGAGGTGGTGCCGCTCGTGGCCGTCGGGGACCGGCCGATCGGCACTGGCGCTCCCGGCGACCTCACACGCCTGGTACAGTCGCTCTACAGCGCGGCGCTCAGCCGACTCGCCTCCCGCCGCCGGGCGGCGGCGCCTTGATTTTCCGGCCGCCATTCGGTATATTTTCCTTATGAAACCGGCAGACGCCAAAGGTCCGGGCGGCGAAAGCGAAGGCGCCGCGGACGGCGGGTCCGGGCACACGAGGTGGACGCCCGAGCTCGATACGCTCGTAGAGGTCGGCAAGGCCGTAACCTCTTCGCTCGACATCACCCATATCCTCAAGGTGGTGATGGAGAAGATAAGCGAGCTCTTCCGTCCCTCCAACTGGTCGCTTCTCCTCCTGGACGAACGCAGCGGCGAACTCACCTTCGAGATAGTCGTGGGCGAAGGGGCCGAAAAGATAAGGGAGCTGAGGCTAAAGCCCGGCGAAGGCATAGCCGGCTGGGTGGCCCGCGAGGGCGTGCCGCTTCTCGTCCCCGACGTGGCCACAGACCCGCGCTTCTGCGGCAAGATCGACAGGCTCGCCGGCTTCTCGACGAAGTCGGTCGTATGCGTGCCCCTGAAGGCAAAGGGCAGGTGCCAGGGCGTAATCGAGCTCATCAACTCGGTGGAGTCCTTCACCGAGGACGACCTGCGCCTGCTCAGCGCGCTCGCCGACTACACGGCCATCGCCATAGAGAACGCCAAGTACCTCGACAAGGTGGAAGAGCTCACCATAACCGACGACCTCACCGGCCTCTACAACACGCGCCACCTCCACAGCTGCCTCGAATACGAGGTCGAGAGGGCGCGGCGCTACGAATACGACGTCTCCATGATATTCCTCGACATCGACAGCTTCAAGTCCATCAACGACCGGTACGGCCACCTCCGCGGCTCGAGGCTTCTGTGCGAGGCCGGCTCTCTCATCAGAAAGAACGTGAGGAGCGCCGACATAGTATGCCGCTACGGCGGCGACGAGTTCGTCGTGCTCCTGCCCCAGACCTCGAAGAAGAACGCCATGGCGGCGGCCGAGAAGCTGCGGGAGGCGCTGCGCAGCCACAGCTTCCTGCGCGGCGACGGCCTGGACTGCCGCATAACGGCCAGCTTCGGCGTGGCCTCGTTCCCGGCCGACGCAAAGGACAAGTACGAGCTCATAAGCCTTGCGGACAGGGCCATGTACAAGATCAAGAACCTGACAAAAGACGGGGTGTCATGTCTTTGAGAAGGCGGCGGCTCATCGGCGCACGGCCGGTCGCCGCCGCAGCGGCCGCGCTGCTCGCGGCGCTGCTCGCCGGCGGCTGCGCCACGGTGACGCGCACGGCCGTGGGCGTGCCCATAGAGGCCGAACGCGTCGAGGCCATACGCCCCGGCGAGACGACAGAGGCCGAGATAATCGGCGCCTTCGGAGAGCCGGCCGGGATATCGAGGGACGGGGACGGCGACAAACTCGTCTTCCGATACGAGCAGAGGGAGGTCCCCTCCTACTTCGGCGGCCTCGTGGTGAACGAAAAGAGGGCGTCGGTGCGGACGACGACCCTGGAGGTGACCATCCGCAACGGGAAGGTCAGCTCCTACCGCCTGACGACGACGGAGAAATGAGGCGCCCGGCCCCCCGCCCGGCCCCCCGCCGCCGCGCACGCCCGTACCTGCGAGAGGTGTCGTGAGCCTGTACGCCTACCTTGCCCTTCTGCCCGCTGCAAGCGTCGTGCTCTGTGCGTCGCTGGGTCTTTTCACCCTCTCGCGCAACCCACGCAATCCCGCCAACATCGGGCTCTTCGGCGGCCTGGCCGCCCTCACCGTCGTCGAGACCGGCGCGGCCTTCATGCTCCTGCACGCGGGCGATGCTACGGGCCTTGTGGCCGGCGCCCGCCTGGCGGCGGCCGGCATGGCGCTCCTGCCGCCGCTGTGGCTCGTCTTCACGCTATCGTTTGCAAGGAGCGAGCCTGCGGCGGTGCTCAGACGGTGGTCTCCCGTCCTGGCCGCCTTCACGCTCCTCTCCCTCGTCTTCATCTACATCATATGCCTCCACGCCCCATCCCCCCTGCGCGCCGTCCAGCCGAGCCTCTTCGCCCCTTCCCGCCACACCGTGACCGTCTCGACCGCGGGACGCTACCTCGCCGTATACGTGATACTCGGCCTCCTGCCGAGCCTTGCACACCTTGAGAACACGCTGCGCTCGTCCACGGGCGGGAAACGATGGTCGGTAAAGTACATAGTCTTCGGCGTCGGCGCGGTCCTGGTCTTCTTCGTCTACCTCGCAAGCCAGATGATGCTGCTCGGCGCAATGGAGCTTGAGCTCATGGCCACGGTCTCTGCGGTCATACTCATCTCGGTCTCCCTGCTCGCCGTGTTCATCATCCGTTACAGGCTCATGGACGTGGACATCTTCATATCGAGGTACGTGGTATACAACTCGCTTGTGCTGCTCATCGTGGGCATATACCTCATCGCCGTGGGCCTCATCGCCCACGGCATCAAGTACTTCGACCTCCCCTTCGACTACTTCGTGACGACGCTCTTCGTCTTCGCGGCCCTTCTCCTGCTCATGGTCCTGCTCTTCAACACGCAGCTTCGCCGCCGCTTCCAGCTCTTCATAAACCGCCACTTCTACAGCCACAAGTACGAGTTCCGCGACAAGTGGATGGAGACCATCGAGCGGCTCGGCTCGTGCACCACCGTGGCCGCCACGGCCGACATACTGGTGGAGATGATATCGGAGACGATGGGCACAAAAAAGGTCTTCCTCTGGCTCCACGAGCCGGGCATGAAGCGCTACAGGCTCATACGGCCGCCGGACGAGAACTCAAGTATAGGTGAAGATCATCCGATAGTAAGGCATCTGAGCTCGCGCAAGAGACCCTTTTTCCTCAAGGAAGCGATGGAACGGGAGAAGAGGGACGAAGAGGCCGCAGACGCGCTGGAGCGGCTCGCCGAGCAGACCGGGGCCGTGCTCTGCGCCCCCCTTGCCGCAGGGGACGAACTGCTGGGCTTCACCCTCCAGCAGCCCGACCTAAGCGGCGAGGAGTACCGCCAGGACGACTTCGACATCCTCGGCGCCTTCACCGCCCAGGCGGCCGTGCAGATAAAGAACGCCATCCTCACCGACGACCTCATGGACATGAAGGCCGTGGAGGGCTTTCACAAGATGAGCTCCTTCATAATGCACGACCTCAAGAACCTCACCAACTCGCTGTCGCTGGTGAGCCAGAACGCAAGACACAACATGGACAACCCCGACTTCCAGCGTGACGCCATAAAGACCGTAGACGGCACGGTGCGGCGCATGAAGGAGCTCATAGGCAGGCTCTCGACCATAAGGAAGGGCCTGGAGCTGCGCCGGGAGCCCACCGACCTCTCGGCCGTCATCGAGGAGGCCGTGGCCAAGACGGTCGTGCCGCCGGAGAAGGAGATAACGCTCACCAGGGAGCTTAGGGAGATGGGGCCTGTCATGGTGGACCCCATGGCCATGGAGATGGTGCTCGTAAACCTCATATCCAACGCCTGCGACGCCATAGCCTGCCGGGGGCGGGTGCACGTGAGCTCGGAGGCAAGCGACGGTTTCGCACGGATCGAGGTGAGCGACGACGGCGAGGGCATGTCGGCGGAATTCATGGAGCACTCTCTCTTCAAGCCCTTCATGAGCACCAAGAGCGGCGGCATCGGCATCGGGCTCTACCAGTGCAAGATAATCGTCGAGGCCCACAAGGGCCGCATCGAGGCGGAGAGCGAAGAGGGCCGCGGCACGACCTTCACCATACGGCTGCCCCTGTGAGCCGCACCACCGCGCAAAGAGCGGAAACGATGGAACAGAAACCCAAGCTTCTCATCGTAGACGACGAAGAGTCCATCAGGACCCAGATGAAGTGGGCCCTCATAGACGACTACGACGTCTACCTGGCGGCCGACGCCGACAAGGCCATGCAGCTCGTGCACGCCAAGAAGCCGCACCTCGTCACCCTCGACCTCGGTCTGCCGCCCACGCCAAGCGACCCACGCGAGGGCCTCGATCTCCTCGCAAAGATACTCCACTTCGAGCCGGGCGCAAAGGTCATGGTCGTCACCGGCGACCCGGACAAGAAGACGGCCCTCGAGGCCGTAGCCCACGGCGCCCACGACTACTTCACAAAGCCCATCGACATAGAAGAGCTCAAGATGAGCCTGCGGCGCGCCCATTACATCTACACCCTCGAAGCCGAGCACAGGGCCATGAGCATTCGGCTCCAGCAACAGGGCTTCTCCGCGATCATAGGCTCCTGCAGGCCCATGCAGAAGATATTCGACGCCGTGCGCAAGGTGGCCACCACCGACGTTCCGGTGCTCGTCACCGGCGAGAGCGGAACGGGCAAGGAGCTCGTCGCCATGGCCATCCACAAGCAGAGCGCGAGGCAGGGCAAGCCCTTCGTACCCATAAACTGCGGCGCCATACCGGAGACGCTCATGGAGAGCGAACTCTTCGGCCACGAAAAGGGGGCCTTCACGGGCGCGCACGTCCAGCGCAAGGGCAAGGTCGAGCAGGCCGACGGCGGCACCCTCTTCCTCGACGAGATAGGCGAGCTTGCGCCGGCCCTGCAGGTGAAGCTCCTGCGCTTTCTCCAGGACCACACCATCGAGCGCGTCGGAGGCCGCAGGACCATAGAGGTGGACGTGCGCATAATAGCGGCGACCAACAAGGACCTTGTGCGACTGATCGAAGAGGGCCTCTTCCGTGAGGACCTCTACTACAGGCTCGCCGTGGTCAACATCGAGCTTCCGCCGCTGCGCGAGCGCGGCGAGGACAAGGTACTGCTGGCCAAGAGTTTCCTCCAGAAGTTCGGCGACAGCCGGGCGGGCCCCCGCCATCTCTCGCGCGAGGCCGTGGAGGCCATCAACGCCCACGACTGGCCCGGCAACGTGCGGGAGCTGGAGAACAGGATGCGCCGGGCCATAACCCTTGCCGAGGGACCGTCCATCACGCCCTCGGACCTCGGCCTCGAGGAGACGGCCGGCACGGCCATGCGGCTCGACCTCAGGAAGGCGCGCGAGGAACTGGAGACGAGGTACGTCAACATGGCCCTCGTAAAACACAACGGCAACATCACAAAGGCGGCCGAGGAGCTGGGGCTTACGAGACCGACGCTCCACAGCATGATGAAGAAGTACGGGATCGTCACGCAGCGCTGACGCGAGGTCCCGGACCGGCGCCGGGGCGGGCTCCCCCTCCCCGCGGGAGCCCGCCCGGCGGCCACACACAAAGGCAACCCGGCAGGGTGCTTCGAGGGAGAAGATGAAGAGATTTCTCGTAACGGGAGGTGCTGGCTTCATAGGTTCCAACCTCTGTGAGATGTTGACGGGCGGAGGCCACCGCGTCCGGGTCCTGGACAACCTCTTCTCGGGCAAGAGGGAGAACCTCGCCGCAGTGGCCGACTCCATCGAGTTCATGGAGGGCGACATACGAGACGAAAGGGCGCTGAAGGAGGCGATGGAAGGGATCGACTACTGCATCCACCTCGCCGCCATAGGGTCGGTGCCCCTCTCGGTGGAAGACCCGGCGACGACCCACGAGGTCAACGCCACCGGCACGCTCAACGTCCTGAGGGCGGCGCTCGCCGCGGGCGTGAGGAAGGTCGTCTACGCCTCCACATGCGCCGTATACGGCGACGACCCGAGGCTTCCGAAGACCGAGGAGATGACGCCCACGCCCAAGACCCCCTACGCGACCACCAAGCTCATGGGCGAGCACTACTGCGCCAACTTCAGCGACCTCTACGGCCTCTCCACCACCTCGTTCCGCTACTTCAACGTCTACGGCCGCCGCCAGGACCCGGCCTCCCACTACGCCGCCGTCATACCGAAGTTCATAACGGCGCTCCTCAAGGGGGAGGCGCCGGTCATCTTCGGCGACGGCGAACAGAGCAGGGACTTCATATACGTGGACGACCTCAATCGCGCCAACATGCTCGCCGCCATGGCCGAAGAAGAAAGCGGCCAGGTGTACAACCTCGGAACCGGCCGCAGCGTCACCGTGAACGAGCTCTTCACCGTAATCCGCAACTGCGCGGGCCGCCTCGATATCGAGCCGGTCTACGGCGAGGAGCGCAAGGGCGACATAAAACACTCCCGCTCCGACATCTCGAAGGTCAGAGGGCGGCTGGGCTTCAATCCCCGCTTCGACATGGAGCGGGGCCTCGCCGAGACGGTGCGCTACTACGAGGAGACGGCCCCGTAGGACGGCCCTTGTTCCCCGCCGCCGCTCTCGTCGCCGCCTTCATCGGGAAGCTTCCCTGCGGGCCATGAGGGGGGAGCGGCCCGACGTATGCTTTCTTTACACCGGGACGATCTCAACAATCCTCATATATTACGGTATGTTACCGCCAAACGCCCCCTCTCGGCATCCTCATCCCCGTCAGCTATTGTTGACACTTTTTCCCCTCCCCAGCGATCTTCAATAAATAGTAATGTAAATTCAACACGTTGAAACTCCGGTACGTTAATTGCATATCTAAAAATGGCAGGACGCAGGGAGTCTCCGCCACTTCGAGCAACGGTAGGGGACTGACCGACGGAACGGACGATACGTGCGAGCGGAGAACTACGGAAAGGAGTTGACATGAACAGCCTCAAACGAATCATAGCGGCAGCGGCCGTCTTCGCCGCCGTCGTACTCACAGCCGGCAAGGCATCGGCCCTCGTGCTGCTGAGCGACGGCTTCGAGACGGAGACGACGTTCTCCTGGCAGCCAGCCTTCATGAACTTCAACAACTGGGACGTGACCAGCGGCACGGTCGACATCATAAGCGAGTGGTCGTATTGGAACTGGTTCCCCGGCTACGGCTACTACGTGGACCTCGACGGCAGCTCTTACAAGGCCGGCACCCTCACGTCGAAGACCAACTTTTCACTGACGCCCGGCGTATATACCCTCTCCTTCGACCTCGCCGGCAGCCAGAGGAAGATTCCCTCTACGGATACAGTGACGGTGAGCCTCGGATCGGTATTCAGCCAGACCTACACCCTCCCGTCGACAGCACCGATGTCCACCTACAGCTACAGCATCACCGTAACCTCGCCCACCACGGGCCACATCTCCTTCAGCCACGCAGGCGGCGACAACGTGGGCATCATACTGGACAACGTGCTCTTCGAGAAGATGGCCGCCAGCGTTCCCGAGCCCTCCACCCTCCTTCTGACCGCTTCCGCGGCGGCGGGATGGCTTTTTGCGAGACGCCGCCACGGCGGCTCGCCGCTCTGAGAAGAGACCGGGCGCAAGCGCAGGCAAAAAGGCCCCGCTCCGGGACGGAGGGGGCCTTTTTCTTTGGGGCCTCGACCTCTTGTCCCCTCCGTGTTAACATAACGGTCATGGCTCCCACCATCGACTCGCTCATAAGCCCGGACGCCGCCGAGCGGCTGCGCCGTGAGATCGCGTCGGTCTCGGGCAACGAGGTCTTCTTCGAGGGCTCGGTCGAGGACGGCGTGGTCACGGCCGTGAGGCCCCTTGCGCGGGGCAACGGCCGGGCCGTGCCCGCCGCGGCCGCCACGGTGCGCCCCGGCTCTGTGGTCATCCACAACCATCCCGGCGGTACGCTCACCCCGTCGGAGGCCGACATCGAGGTGGCGTCGCGGCTCGCCGAACGGGCCGTGGGCTTCTACATCATCGACAACGACGCCTCCCGTGTCTACGTCGTCGTCGAGGCGGCGGCGCAAGGCAGGCCGCGGCCCGTCGAGGCGGCGGAGCTGAAGGCCGTGCTCGGCCCCGGCGGGGCCGTGGCCCGGACCCTCGAGGGCTACGAGCACCGCCCCCAACAACTCTCCATGGCCGCCGCAACGGCAGCCGCCTTCGGCTCGGACGCCGCGGCCCTCATAGAGGCGGCCACAGGCGTGGGCAAGAGCTTCGGCTACCTCGTCCCCTCCATCATCTGGGCAACGGAGAACAAGGAGCAGGTCGTCGTATCGACGAACACCATAAACCTCCAGGAGCAGCTCATAGGCAGGGACCTGCCGCTGCTGGAGTCGGCCATGCCGGGCTCCTTCAGCTACGTGCTCGCCAAGGGCAGATCGAACTACGTCTGCCTGCGCAAGGCCGCCGAGCTCGAGGCCGCTCCCCAGTTCTTCGAAGACACGGCCGGCCTCGAAGGGCTCTTGCGATGGATCTCGCGCACCAGGGACGGAAGCCTCACGGAGCTGCCATTCACGCCCGAGCCCGCGCTCTGGGACGCCGTGGCCTCGGAGACCGACACCTGTCTCAAGCTGCGCTGCCGCCACTACCGCCGCTGTTTCTTCTACGAGGCCCGCCGCGCCGCGGCGGCCGCCGACATCGTGGTGGTGAACCACCACCTCCTCTTCGCGGACCTGGCCATAAAGCACGCCCGCGGCACCTTCGCCGAGGCCGGGGCCCTGCCGCCCTTCGAAAGACTCGTCATAGACGAGGCCCACCGCATCGAGGAGATCGCAACCGAGCACTTCGGCGAGAGCGTGGGCGGCGCGGCCGTGGCCCGCGCAACGGGCAGACTCGTGTCGGCCCGGAACCCGAAAAAGGGTCTCATCGCCCTCTTCTGCGCAAAGCTGCGGCGCTGGCTGGAGATGCCGGAGCTCTCGGCGCTGCTCGCCTCGCTCGCCGACGAGACGGCTCCGCTCGTTGAACAAGCTCGCCTTGCCGGGGCCGAGGCCTTCGCCCTCCTCCACCACTTCGCCCTCTCTCTCGACACCGAGGGAAGCGGACGCACGAGGCTGCGCCTGACCGGGGAGCTGCGCTCGCGGGCGGGGTGGGACGACGTGGAGGAGGCGCTGGGGCGGTGTTCCGCCCTTCTCAAGAGACTCTCCCGCGAACTCAAGAGCGCGGCCAGGACCACGGCAAAGGCCGCCGAGGAACGCAGGGAGCTCGACGAGGAGCTGGGCTCCATGGAGGTCGAGGTCTCGGCCATGGCCTCGCGCACGGCCGCCCTCGCCGCGGCCGTGGAGGCGGCGCTCGGCCCGTGCCCGGAAGGGTACGTGCAGTGGATCGAGGCGACGGCTCCGGCAAGGGGCCCTGTTCCGAGGGCGCGGCTCAACGTATCGCCCGTGGACGTGGGCTCCGCCCTGCGCGAGGCCCTCTTCGACACCATGCGCTCGGTCGTCATGACGTCGGCCACGCTCACCGTGAAGGGCGGCTTCGAGTACACGGCCCGGCGGCTGGGACTGGACCGCTGCGGCGGACGCCGGACGGTGGAGGAGCGCTTCGACTCGCCCTTCGACTACGAGCGAAACGTCCTCCTCGCCGCGGCGACCGACATGGCCGACCCGCGGGACGAGGACTATGCCGGCGCCCTCGCCGCCGCGCTCGCTCCCCTAATTCGAGCCTCCGGCGGAGGCGCGCTCGTGCTCTTCACATCGCACGCCCTCCTCGACGAGACCTACTCGGCGCTCGAAAGGACCTCGGCCGGAGAGTTCACGCTGCTGCGCCAGGGCGCCCGGCCCCAGCGCCGGCTGATCGAAAGATTCAGAAGGGAGATCGACTCGGTGCTCCTGGCCACGTCGTCCTTCTGGGAGGGAGTAGACGTGCCCGGTCCCTCGCTGCGTCACGTCATCATAACGCGCCTGCCCTTCGAGGTCCCCGACGACCCGGTCTTCCAGGCGCGCTGCGAGATGCTCGCCGGGGCCGGCAAAGACCCCTTCGTCCACTACATGCTCCCCAGGGCGGTCCTGCGGCTTCGCCAAGGCTTCGGCAGGCTCGTCCGCTGCCGCACCGACCGCGGTGTCGTGACCATCCTGGACAGCAGGCTCGCCTCCAGGAGCTACGGCAGGGCCTTCACGGCATCGCTGCCGCGATGCAGGAGGGCCTTCGGCCCCATCGAACGGATCGAAGCGGAGATCAGGGCCTTCTTCGACCGGCCTTCCCGCACAGAGCGGCGGACCTGCCGTCACGACGGGCAAGGAGGTTGAGGGCCTCTTCCCCCTCCCCCGGCAAGACCTTCGGAAGAAGAGACAAGGACTCCCTCATATTCGGACAGGCCCTGCGGCCCCCGGCAGGTTCGGACCGCGCCATGCGGGGTCTCTTTACGCCTTTGCGGTCCGAACCCGCCGGGGGCCGCAGGACAGGCATGCCTCCAGGGTCCCCCTGACGGCGCTCCAAAAAACGCTTCGGCGACCGCTGAAACCGAAACCCGAAAGGAAATGCCCGCCTGCACTATTGACAGCGCTCCGTCCGCTGGTATATCCTTAGAAAAGTTCTGCTTAATTACTCTGGGGGAAACTTTCTGTAGAAAGTTTCCCCCAGACCCCCTTCAAAGACTTTCAATCCGAGTTGGTTTCCCGCTGTTTTGCCTGGCAAAACAGCGGGAAACCAACTCGCGTTGAAAGTTTTTGGAGGGAGTCTGAGGGAACCTTTTTACAAAAAGGTTCCCTCAGTCACGGGGAGGTTGCGGGTCGGGACGATGGAGGGTGATATAGGGAGGGGTGTTGACCTCAAGGAGATAAGGTTCGACGAGCGCGGGCTTGTTGCGGCCGTGGCGCAGGACGCCGTCACCGGCGAGGTCCTCATGGTGGCATGGATGAACGCCGAGGCCGTGGAGAAGACGCTTTCAAGCGGCAAGGCCCACTATTACAGCCGCTCGCGCCGAAGGCTGTGGCTCAAGGGCGAGACGTCGGGCAATTTCCAGTACGTCCGGTCGGTCTTCTACGACTGCGACGGCGACACTCTGCTGCTCAGGGTCGATCCCGCTGGGCCGGCATGCCATACAGGCGAGCGCACGTGTTTTTATCGGACCCTCAAGGACGGAGGCGGGGGGGACGGCGGGGGCGGCGAAGCGACGAGCCGCATAATAGACGAGCTCTACGGGGTGGTCGCCTCGCGCAAGGGAGCAGACGCCGCCAGCTCCTACACGGCCTCGCTCTACGCGGGCGGTCTCGCCAGGATAAACTCGAAGGTCGAGGAAGAGGCGGCCGAGCTCGTCGAGGCCGCAGCGCAAAAGGGTGACGACCAGGTGGTCCACGAGCTCTGCGACCTCTGGTTCCACACGCTCGTACTCCTTGCACACAGGGACATCGCCGTCAAGCGGGTCTACGACGAGCTTGCAAGACGTTTCGGGACCTCGGGCATAGAGGAAAAAAAAGCGAGAAAGAGAGGTTGAAGCCCCATGGACTGCATTTTCTGCAAGATAGCCGCCAAAGAGATGAGCTCCACGATCATAGACGAAACGGACGACATGATCGTCGTCCAGGACATAAACCCGCAGGCCCCGACCCACGTTCTCGTCATACCGAAGACCCACTACTCCACGCTGCTCGACTGTGAAGACCGCTCGCTTCTCGGCGAGATGCTCAAGACGGCCTCCCGCGTGGCCCGCGATCTCGGCATCGACGAGCGGGGTTTCCGCGTGGTGGTCAACACCAACGACGAAGGCGGCCAGACGGTGCGTCACCTCCATATGCACGTGCTGGCCGGCAGGCCTCTCTCCGGCAACATGGGCTGACGCCGCTTCTCGTCGACGGCGGGCTCCGCCGCCGGCCGACGACAAAAGAGCCGCCGCACCCTCGCTGGTGCGGCGGCTCTTTTTGTCTCCGCCTGCGACGACCGGGCTTCAGGACCTCTTCCTCGAAGCCGCCAGGGCGGCGCAGCAGGCGAGACCGGCCAGGAGCAGCAGCGAGGTCCGCGGATGGGCCGCCCCGTAAACGAGCGGCGTGAGCGCCCAGCGCGTGGCGCTGCGAAGCGGCTCGTGGCGGGCTATGAGCCGCGCCACAGGGGGAGAGACCCTGTAGTAGGCGGCGACGAAGAGCCTGCCCGGACCGTTTGTGAGGAGGTAGCGGTCCCTGAACTTGCGCAGGACCTCTACGTGCGGGTCGAGATAGGAGCCGTAGGCCGCCGTGGCTATGAAGCAGTTGCCGCCGTCGCCCGACGATGACGACGAGCCCGTCGTCGCGGACGAGGTGGACGACGAAGACGAAGTGGCCGTCGTGTCGGCCGTGTAGGTGTAGAGTCCTATCGCCGTGCCGGCCATGATGTCGTCGTACTTGAGGACGTTCACGTCCTCGTGGGAAGAGGTGCACGAAGAGCCGAAGACCGACCATGTGGAGCCGCCGTCGGTGGTCTCGTATATGCAGTTGGAGACCGCTGCGTAGGCCTTGTCGGCGTCGGAGGGGTCTACCGTGACGGCCGTGAAGTCGGTGCTCGAGGCCCCTATGGCCGAGGTGAGCGACGTCCATGTCCAGCTCGAAAAGCCCGAGGAGGTCGGTATGTAGAGCACGCCCTTGTAGACGCCGCCGGTGGTGGCGACGTAGACGGTCATGTAGTCTCCCACGGTCGTGCCGGCTATGTCGGTCACGATCTCGCCGTCGAGCGATGTGCCCGTGGAGGGAGTCCACCAGTTGCCCGAGGCCGTCACCGAGGTCCTGGCCCGAAGTCCCCTCGCCGTGCCCGCCCCGTTGCCCACGCCAGCCCAGACGGTCGAGTCGGTGACCCAGAGGACGTTGACCGGCGTGCCCGTGATGGAGGCGTCCTCGGTCCAGGTGGCGCCGCCGTCGTCGCTGTAGAAGACGCCGCCGTCGTCACCGGTCTCCCAGTTGTAGCCCGCCAGATAGACGCGCGTCGGCGTGGAGGGAACGAAGTTGATTGAGGTTATAATCGAATGGTCGGCCCTGGTCGTGCCGAAGACCCCCGCGTGGTCCTCGGCCCTGAAGACGGTCGTCCACGTGGGAGGCGTGGTCGTGCCGTTGGTGGTCCGGTAGACGCGGCCCGCGTTGTTGCCGACCAGCACGGCGGCCGGGTCCGAGGGGTCGATGGCCGCCTCGGTGGGCGGCGCGCCGTCGCCGCCGGGGTAGATGGGGAATATCCAGTCAGAAGGCGAGGCGGTGGAGGTCGGGTCGGTGGGATCGAAGTTCACGGCCCTGCCGGCCCCGCTCTTGGCCGTTATCCAGAGCTCCTTGTGGGTAGACGAGTACTCGTAGAACTCCATGTCGTTCAGCACCACGGCCTCCATGCCGTCGTTGTTTCCCAGCTCCGATCCGGCGGTCCAACCGCCGGAGCCGTGGTTCATCTTTCCCAGGCCCCAGTCGGTGCCGATGTATATGATGGTGGAATCTATGGGGTCGACCTCGAGGGCCCCGTCGTTGACGTTGGTCGTGACCACGGCCGAGCCGACGGTGGAGCTCAGTTGCGGGGCGTGGGACCACGTGGAGGACGAAGGGGGGTCGAGCACCGATGCGCCTATGAAGACCCTGTTGTTGTCGAACTTTATGTACTGGGGGTATCCGCCCGGAAAGCTGGCCGAGCCCGGGCAGCTCGAGTCCCAGGAGGCCGACCAGGTGACGCCTCCGTCGGTGGACCTGTAGACCTGGGGATTGGCCGAGCTTCCGGCGACGAAGAGGGTGTTCGCGTCTGAGGGGTCCACGCCGATAAGATGCACCTCCACGGAGCCGGAACCGCAGGGCACGCTGCCGGGCTTCGGGATAGTCGAGGCCGTGAAGGAGCCGCCCGAGGCCGTGAGCCTGTAGAGTGTCGTCGTGGCGCCGCCGGTGCGGGTGACGGCGAAGAGGGTGTTAGCGTCGTAGACCGAGAGGGAGACGACCTCGACGCCCGAGCCGAAGGAGTAGATGGTGTCGAAGGGGTCGCTCACGCCGCCGGTGCTGCGGTAGACGGTACCGTCGGAGGTGCCCACGTAGAGGCCCGAGCCGTGGGCCTTGAGCACCAGCGGGTTCGGCACGCCGCTTACAGCCGACCACGTGCCCGCGGCGCCGCCGCTGCCGCTGCCGTAGAGCGCCGTGCCGGAGCCGCTTACGCTTATGACGGCGTAGACGTCGTCGGTGTATCCCGAGGCGAGGTTGGCCTCCACCTCCGTGGCCTTGCCCGCTATGGAGGGATGGGTCACCGACGTCCAGCGCGAGGCCGACGAGTCCCACTTCATGACTCCCTTTATGCCGTCCACTGCTATGAGCAGGGCCGTGGAGCCGGAGTCGTCGTAGGCCGTGATGTCCATGACCTGGGCGCCGTATACGCCCATGTTCACCTTCTGGAGCGCGCCCTGCGAAGGGGCGGCCCCCAGGAGCAGGAGCGCCGCAAGCAGTAACGCGCTCCCTCTGAGGACAGCTTTGCTTCCCATGAGTCCGTACCTCCTTTAGTGGTATTCGACCTCTCGCGTGGAAACTTCCGCGGCTGAAAGAGACTTCCCGCGGCCCGCAACTGCGAGGAAGAAACCTCACTCTCGATGGGAACGCTCCAGGTGAGCGGCGCGGCAAGGTTATTGGTGGAAAGTGTCGGTCCGTGCCTGACGGACTGCGGTCTGCCCGCCGGTGGAATCCTCTCGGGAAGGGGCCTGGGTCCGCGACTGCCCCGGCGAAGCGAACCTGGGCCTCTCCGTTGCCACAAAGGTTCTATCGGACGGAGGCGGAGAAAACTTGATGGGCCGGCTGGCCGGCATCGAAGGAGCCGCTCAGCCCATGAGCCGCAGGTACTCCTTGAGCATGCACCGGTCCTCGACGTAGTCCATGCCCGCCTCTACTGCTATGGAGGCGGCCTCAGGGCTTGTAATGCCCTCCTGAAGCCACAGCACATGGACATCGCCCCTCTCGGCCCGTCTCCTCGCGGCCCGCGCCGCTATGGCCGGCACCTCGGCCGGAGGGCGGAAGACCTCGAGCACGTCTATCCTCTCTTCCACCTCATCGAGCGAGGCGTAGCAGCGAAGCCCCATGATCTCCCGTGCCGAAGGATTTATCGGTATGATCCGGTAGCCCTTTTCGGCGAGAAAGGCGGGCACGCGGCTGGCGGCCTTTCGGGGGTCGCGGCTCATGCCGCAGACGGCGATGTTCACGCTGTCGGTGAATATGCGCTTCAACGTCATCCTGACCCCCTTCCCCGCCGGTCCGGCCCTCGACGACGCGGCGTCAGTCGAGTATGTTCCTCAGCACGAAAAAGAGGTTCTCCCTGCGCTCGCGCACGCGCCGCAGCATGTAGGGGAGCCAGTGGGAGCCGTAAGGGACGTAGACCTTGACGCGGTATCCCTCGTCGGCGAGCCGCTGCTGAAGCGAGCGCTTTATGCCCATGAGCATCTGGAACTCGAAGGAGCGGGGGTCTATGTCGTTGTCGGCGGCGAAGCGCCTGGCCTTGTCGATGAGGACCGTGTCGTGGGTGGCCAGGGCCGGACGGTTGCCGCCGAGGAGCAGCAGCTTCATGAGCCTTTCATAGCTGCGGTCCACGTCGGCCTTGCGGGGCCAGGCGATCTCGGCGGGCTCCCTGTAGGCCCCCTTGCAGAGCCTCACGCTCGCACCCAGCGAGACGAGCCGCTCCACGTCGGCCTCGCTGCGGTAGAGGTATGCCTGGATGGCGATGCCGATGTTACGGTACTTCTCGAAGAGCCGGCAGAAGAGCTCGATGGTCTTTTCGGTGTAGCGCGAGCCTTCCATGTCGAAGCGCAGGAAGTTGCCGAGCCGGGCGGCCTTCTCTATTATGCGCTCGGCGTTCTCCAGCGCAAGCGACTCGGCGATGTCCAGCCCCATGTGGGTGAGCTTGAACGACGCCGATGCGTCGAGCCCCGCGGCGGCGATGTCCTCGAGCAAGGCCACGTACTCGTCGGCCGCGGCCCCGGCCTGCGCCTCGTTCCCGACGTTCTCGCCCAGGTAGTCGATGGTCGCCGCAAGGCCCCGCTCGTTGAGCGAGGCCGCCGTGCGCAGCGCATCCTCCCTCGACTCGCCGGCCACGTAACGGCCGGCGAAGAACCTCGTCAGGGCCTTCACCAGGCGCCTCCTTGTGCGGCTCCCCCCGGACGCCTACTTCAAGAGAGCGTCCGCCCGGGGTCTCTTCAAAAAGGTTCCCGCAGACGATTCCCCCGGCGTCAGAGTCCGGCGATGAAGCTTTTTACTATGTCGGCGAGGCCCGGGCTCTCGCGGTCGCGTATGCCGTAGCTTACGCGCACCGCCGGTCTTTCGAGTTCGAGCACCCGGGTCAGGTCTATGGGCGTTGCCACGAGCACGGCGTCGCAGGGCACAGCCTCGATGGTCGCCTTCAGGTCCCTTATCTGCTCCGGGCCGTAGCCCATGGCCGGCACGAGCTCCTTGAGGCCCGTATGGAGATCGAGGGTCTCCTTTATGGAGCCTACGGCGTAGGGCCTGGGGTCCACGGGCGCCGCGCCCTCGCGCAGGGCGGCGGTGTAGCCCGCTCCGTATGCCATGCCGCCATGGGTCAGCGTGGGACCGTCCTCGACGACCAGGACCTTCTTTCCCTTTATGTCGCCGTCCATCTCGATGGGCGAGTCGGTCTCCACGGTGCGCGCCCCGGGGTTGACGAAGGCCACGTTGGCCCTCAGGGCCTCCACGTCCTCGGCCCGCGCGCTGTCGACCTTGTTGATGACCACCACGTCGGCGCGCCGCAGGTTGGCCTCGCCCGGATAGTAGGAGAGCTCGTGGCCCGGGCGCAGCGGGTCGGCCACGACGATCTCGAGGTCGGGATAGAAGAAAGGCATATCGTTGTTGCCGCCGTCCCAGACGATGAGATCCGCCTCCTTCTCGGCCTCGGCGAGCACGGCGGCGTAGTCCACACCGGCAAAGACCGTTACGCCGGCGCCGATAAGATGCTCGTACTCCTCGCGCTCCTCTATGGTGCAGCCTGCGCTGTCGAGGCTCTCCATGTCCGGGAAGCGCTGGACCCGCTGCGAGGCCAGGTCGCCGTAGGGCATGGGGTGGCGCACGGCTACGGCCTTCTTGCCGGCCTCCGCGGCGAGCAAGCAGACAAGCCGCGTGACGGCGCTCTTGCCGCAGCCCGTCCTTACGGCGCAGACGCTTATGACCGGCCTGCTCGCCCGGAGCATCGTGGACTTCGGCCCGAGCAGCCTGAAGTCGGCGCCCATGGCCAGGGCCAGCGATGCCTCGTGCATTACATGCTCATGGGAGACATCGCTGTAGGAGAAGCAGACCTCGTCGACGGAAAATTCCTTTACGAGCCGCGCAAGTTCCTCTTCGGGGTATATCTCGATACCGTCGGGATAGAGGGGGCCGGAGAGGACGGGCGGATAGGTGCGGCCCTCGATATCTGGTATCTGGGCCGCCGTGAAGGCCACGACCTCGACCGAAGGGTCGTCGCGGAAGACGACGTTGAAGTTGTGGAAGTCGCGCCCGGCGGCGCCCATGATGAGAACCCGCCTCTTCTTCATACAACGGTCCCTTTCCGGGGGGAAACTTTCTTAAGGAAACTCCGATTTATTGCCCTGAGGGAACCTTTTTGTAAAAAAGGTTCCCTCAGACTCCCTCCAAAAACTTTTAACGCGAGTTGGTTTCCCCCTGTTTTGCCTGGCAAAACAGGGGGAAACCAACTCGTATTGAAAGTCTTTGAAGGGGGTCCGGGGGAGACGTGGGCCTGTGGCCCTTCTACAGAAAGTTTCCCCCGGGGAAGTCAGAACTTGCCGAGTTTCTCTGCTTCACAGAGGTTCCCTCTATATTATGATAGCCGTCAAATGGAGACAGGTCAAGAGAGCTCGCAGAACCGGCCGATGGGCGGGAACTCTTCGCCTATGCCCACGAGGAGGTAGCCGTTTCTCGCGTCGATGAACTTGAGGGCCGGGAAGGCGGCCTTGAGCTCGTCGAAGCGCTCCTCGGCGGTGACGACGACCACCGCGCCGTCCTCACCGAGCGAGGCGAGCCGCGACAGCTCTCCCCTGTCGAGCTTGGGCACCCTGCCTCCATAGTAGAAGGCGAGGCTCGGCCTGTTTATGTCGTAGGCGACGAAGGAGTATCCCTCGCCGAGCCCCCGGCCGTAGAGGGCGTAGTCGTAGAGTGCGCCCTGGAGGAAGAGGTTGGCCGGCGGGACGACGTAGGTCCTGAGGAAGACGAGAAGGCAGACCGTCACGAGCCCCATGGCCGCAATTCCCGCGGCCCTGTGGCGGAGGGCGAGAAACGCCGCTGCGGCGACGAGCAGCAGCAGGACGGCCGGGACGACGAAGTAGAAGCCGCGAAGCGGCACGGGAGAGCGGATCTCCACGAAGGGGAGGACGAGGAGCGGCAGGGCCGCCAGGACCGAGACGGCGGCGAGCGCGTAAAAGCCCTTCCACCGCTCGTTGAAGCGCACTATCTCGGCAAGCCTCGTCCCGACCATTATCGACGCCGCCGGCCAGAGGGGGAATATGTAGTTGGGCAGCTTGGTGCGCGAGAGGGAGAAGAAGACGAAGACGAAGAGGAACCAGAGGGCCGCGAAGGTGAAGAGTCCGCCGCGCTCGGCCACGCCGCGCACGAGTCCGCCCGGAAGCCACAGGTACCAGGGGAAGAAACCCACGAGCAGCACGACGACGAAGAAGTAGACGGGGCCGCTGTGGCCGGAGATGACGCCCGTGTAGCGCCGGATGTGGTGCTTGATGATGAAGGCGTCGATGAACTCCCATCCGTTGGCGGCGTAGACGGCGACGAACCACGGGAGGGCGACGGCGAGAAAGAGCGCCACGGCCCCGGGACGCAAGGGCTCGGCGAGCCTCGAGGCGGCGCCGCTGAAAATGAGGTACAGGGCCGTCACGGCCGCTGGGAAGAGCAGACCCACAACCCCCTTTGTCAGCACGGCCAGCGCCGAGGCGCCCCAGAATCCGTACCACCAGCGCCCGTCACCGCCCGTCAACGCGAGATAGGCGCTGTAGAGCGAGGCCGTTATGAAGAAACAGAGCGTCATGTCCGTTACGGCCGAATGGCTGTAGACGAAGAACTCGATGTTGGCCGCCAGGACGAGTGTGGAGAAGGCCGCGGCCTGCGCGTCCCTTACGCGTCTGACGAAAAGGTATGTGACGGCGCAGAGCGCGACCCCCAAGAAGGCCGAGACGGCCCTGGCTCCGAAGTGGCCTGTGCCGAAGACCTTGTACGAGACGGCCATGAGCCAGTAGAAGAGGACGGGCTTGTCGTAGCGGGGCTCGTAGTTGTAGGTGGGGGTGATGAAGTCGCCGGTCTCGACCATCTCGCGGGTCGCCTCGCTGAAGACGGCCTCGTCCACGTCGAAGAGCAGAAATCCACCGAGCTTGAAGAACGAGACGAAGATGGCGAGGAAGAGGACGAGCGCCGCTATGCGCTGCTCCCTTGTGGTGCGGTTGACGAGAAAATAGGCGCTGGCCAGGCCGAGGACCGCGCCGCCGACGATATCGGTGGGGTAGTGGGAGCCGAGCGCCACGCGCGAGAGGCCCACCAGTGAGGCGAGAGCGTAGAAGAGCGGAGCAAGGCGCGGATAATAGCGGGCCAGGACGAAGGCTATGGCGAAGCTCGTCGTCGTGTGGCCCGAGGGAAAGGAGTTGAAGCGGCCCGTGGTGTCGAAGACGACGGGGTTGTTGAGGAGCTCGGTGAGGGCGCCGTCGGCGTGGGCCATCCTGGGCCGCTCGAAGGCGGCCTTGAGAAGATGGAGCCAGACCGACGAAAGGCCGAGCGCAAGCAGCGACCTGAAACCGGCCTCCCTGAGCCTTGACTCCCGGAGGGCGTATCCGGCGGCCAGCAGCGCCGCGCAGAAAGCGGCCTGGAGCCCGCCGTCGCCGAGGGCGCTTAAGAACCTCGCAACGGCCGTGAGCCCGGGGCCGCGCTCCATGGCCGCTGCCGCCGGGTCGAGCATCCACGCGGCGGCAAAGGCGGCTGCGGTGATGACGGCCGCACGCAACCCCTCAGACAACGGCCCCCTCCGCAACGGGCGCGCCGCAGACCATGGCCGCAGCAGGCTCAGCCACCGATTATGTCCTCTATCACGTCGAGGGCGCGGTGGAGCTGCTCCTCCGTTACGATGAGCGGCGGCATGAGCCGAACGACGTTCTTTTCCGTGCCGCACTCGACGAGGAGCAGGCCCTTGCGCTCGCTCTCCTTTATGATGCGCTCCACGAGCCCGCGGTCCGGGCTGCGGCCGTCCTTTACGAACTCTATGCCTATCATGAGCCCCAGGCCGCGCACGTCGCCTATGCAGCCGTGGCGGGCCTTCATGGCGGCGAGCCTCTCCATGGCGGCCTCGCCCACGCGGCGGGCGTTGTCGAGAAGCCCGTCCCGCTCTATGGTGTCGATGGTCGCCGAGGCGGCGGCGCAGGAGACGGGATTGCCGCCGAAGGTCGTGCCGTGGGCACCCGGAGGCCAGGCATCCATGATCTCCGAGCGGCCGGCGACGGCGCTCAGCGGAAAGCCCGAGGCTATGCCCTTGCCGAGCGTCATTATGTCGGGCCTCACCTCGTAGTGCTCGCAGGCGAACCAGCGGCCCGTCCTTCCGAAGCCGGTCTGGACCTCGTCGATTACGAGCAGTATGCCGTGCTCGTCGCAGAGCCGGCGCAGCCTTTGCAGGTACTCACGCGGCGCGGGCGCGTACCCCCCCTCGCCGAGCACGGGCTCCACTATTATGCAGGCCGTCTCCTCCGGCGTTACGAGATGGCGAAGCGTCGTCTCCAGGTAGCCGAAACACTCGAGCGAACAGTCGTCGCTGCGCCGCCCCATGTGACAGCGGTAGCAGTAGGGGTAGGGCACGTGAAAGACCGACGGCAGGAGCGGGTGGTAACGCCTCCGGTAGCGGGCCGACGAGGTCGTCAGCGCCACGGCCCCGGTGGTCCTGCCGTGGAAGGCGCCGATGCAGGCCACAACGCCCTGGCGCCCCGTGTAGTGGCGGGCGAGCTTTATCGCCCCCTCCACGGCCTCGGCGCCGCTGTTGGAGAAGAAGAAACGGTCCACGCCCTCGGGCGTTATGCGCGCAAGCCTCTCGGCGAGCTCGGCCACGGCGTCGTAGTAGACGATGCAGCCCGAGTGGATCATCCTGTCGAGCTGGGCCCTGACCGCCTCGACCACACGGGGGGGACGGTGTCCGAGGTTCGTCGTCGCAAGCCCCGAGGCGAAGTCGAGATAGCGTACCCCGTCTTCGCCCGTTATGTAGATGCCCTCGGCGCTGCGGGCCACAACGCCCGTGTGAAAGACGAGCGCCGGTGTCAGATGGCGCCTGACCCTCCCGATAACGTCGTCGCCCATGGCCATGCCCTCCTCGCAGGTAAGTGGAAAAGCAACGCTCTTGCCTTAATTGCCCTGGGGGAAACTTTCTGTAGAAGGGCCACAGGCCCGAGGGCCACAGGCCCACGTTTCCCCCCTCACCGCCCCATCGTATGTTGTTCGGACTTCGGCTGTACCGGGGCTCGGCCCGCGCCAGGCGGGGTTGTTACGCCTTTGCGGCCCGGTCTCCCGGAGGGCGCCGCAAACAGCTTGACATACAGGGAAGTCCCGCGAAACCGGGGAGCACGACCTCCTTCAAGAACGCCTCACTTCGGGACGGATGAGCGTCTTTTCAGTCCGTCCCCCCTATGAGTTCGGGCTCGCAGACGAGCGAGTCGTAGACGGCGAGCCTGCCGCACTTTTTGCAGATGTATTCGATCTTGTCGAGCATGGGGGGGCAGACGTGACGGGCGTCGTCCACCTCTTTTCCGCAGAACTCGCACGTGAAAGGCACGGCGTCCTTGAGGGGGTGGCAGAGGTGCCCCCTGCCGCTTGCGATCACCCCGCAGTTGGGACACTTGAAGGTTTCAACGTATTCGGTCATGACAAGAGGCTCCTTTCCTGCTCCCCGAGGGGACCTCGTCACCTGCGGCCGGTCAGCTCCTCTTCGAGCTCGATGAGTCTTTTGAGGTGGTTTCGTTCCTGCGCTATCAGCTCTTCCACCACGGCGCGGTCGCGCTCTTCGAGCGCCTTCTGGAGCTCGTAGTAGAAGAGGAGCGAGTCCTTTTCCATGTCCATGGCCTTTTTGACGGCATCGAGGTCGCTTCCCGCCTCGGCGGCGAGCCTGGCGCCCTCGGCGGGACGGGTGAAGACCTTGGTGTCGGCTATGGCCCGCAGGTACCGGGCCACCTCCTCGATGTAGGGGTTGAAGACGCCGGCAACGCCCTCGCCTTCCTTCTTCCCGGTGAGACGGGCCTTTATGGCGAGAAAGCTGTCCACGTGGCGCCTCTCCTCCTCGGCCAGGTACTCGAAGACGGCGCGAAGCTCGTCGCTCCCGGCGGCGCCGGCCGCATCGGTATAGAACTTCAGGCCGTTCTCCTCGATCTTGACGGCCATCTCCAGTATCTCCTCGCCGGAAAAACGGACCGGATCCATAAAAACCTCCCTCTCACATGGGGCGGCCGCCTTCAGCGCCTTCGTAAATCCCGTGAACATGGGGCTGTCCTCTCGGGACAAGGACGGCTTGAACCGGGGATTGAAGCTCTTTGAAGGGAGCCGGGGGGAATTTTTTCACCAAGAAGTTTCCCTCCGACTATACCAGAAATCGCCCCATGGGGCAAGGCGCTTCAGGTGTCGATCTGGGCCTTCTGGAGCCTGTTGCTGAAGTCGCGGTAGATGATCTTCCACTTGCTGAAGAAGTCGAGCGCGCCGCCGCGGCCTCCGGCCTCGCGGTGTCCCATGCCGCTTCGCTTTATGCCGCCGAAGGGCAGTTGTATCTCGGCCCCTATGGTGGAGGCGTTTATGTAGACGAGGCCCGTGTCGAGCTCGCGCTCGGCCAGGGCCGAGCGGTTCACGTCGCCGGTGTAGATGGCCGACGAGAGGCCGTACTCCGAGGAGTTGACGATGGAGACGGCGTCGTCGAGGTCGCGGGCCTTTATGACGGCCACGACGGGACCGAAGATCTCCTCGCGGGCTATGCGCATCTGCGGGGTGACGTCGGCGAAGACCGTGGGCTCGACGAAGAAGCCCTTTGCGAGATCGCCGCTCGATGCGTCGGATCCGCCGCACACAAGGCGCGCGCCCTCGGCCCTGCCCACCTCGATATAGTCGAGGACCTTCTTCTTCTGTTCGGCGTTTATGAGGGGCCCCACGTCTGTTGCGGGATCGAGACCGTCGCCGAGCCTCAGGGCGCGGGTCTTCTCGACGAGCATGTGGAGGAAGCGGTCGTGGACGGGCTCGTGCACGACCACGCGGCTTGCCGCCGTGCAGCGCTGTCCCGTCGTTCCGAAGCCGCCCCAGAGCACGCCCTCCACGGCGAGCTCGAGGTTGGCGTCGTCCATTACGATGATGGCGTTCTTGCCTCCCATCTCGCAGGAGACCTCCTTGTCCCAGGCGGCGCACCGCCTGGCAAGCGCCTCGCCCACGGCCGACGACCCGGTGAACGATACGCCGTCCACGTCGGGATGGGAGGCGAGGGCCTCGCCGGCCTCGCTTCCCGTGCCGTGGACGAGATTGAGCACGCCCGGCGGCAGGCCGGCCTCGACGAGCAGCTCCACGAGCCGCGTGGCCGCAACGGGCGTGTAGCTCGAGGGCTTGAAGACCACCGTGTTTCCGCACACCAGCGCCGGCAGTATCTTCCAGGCCGGTATGGCGGTGGGAAAGTTCCATGGCGTTATGAGGGCGAAGACCCCGACGGGCATGCGCACCGACTTGCAGTCCTTGTCGGGGAGCTCGCTGGGCACGGTCTCGCCCGAGAGCCTGCGGCCCTCTCCGGCCATGTAGTAGGCCATGTCGATGGCCTCCTGCACGTCGCCGAGCCCCTCGCTTATGACCTTGCCCATCTCCCTGGTTACGAGCTCGCCGAGGGAGCGCTTGTTCCTTACGATTAGCTCGGCGGCGCGGAAGAGTATCTCGCCGCGCTTGGGGGCGGGCACGAGCCTCCAGCTCTCGTAGGCCTTCCTGGCGGCGGCCACCGCCGCGTCAACGTCCTCGGCGCCCGAGGCGGCCACAACGCCGACGACGTCGGAAGTGTCGGCCGGATTGACGCTCTCTATCGTCCTGCCCGAGGCGGCCTCCACCCACCGCCCGTCGATGAGGTTCATTATGCGCTCCGCCATTCAAACCCTCCTTTCCCCTCTTCTCAGGGAACCATGATTTACTTCACCGGGGAAGCTTTTTTGTGGAAGGGTCGAAGCCCCCTCTTCAGGGTCAAAGACCCCCGTCTTCCGGCGGGGAATGAACCGGAGTTGCATGGAAGAGCCCCTTGTTTCGGTCACACGGCGCCGCTGCGGCCGGACCGCGCCAGGCGGGGTTCTTTTACGCCTTTGCGGGCCGGCCGCCCCGGCGCCGTGCGGGCAAAGGGCCTCCCCGAGAACAATCGGCCGCGGAATCCCCGGTATTGAGGTGAATATTCAACGGCTTACAGGGAAATTATAGCAGAGGGATCGGGGCTCGTCCAGAAGCCTTGGGGGGAAGGTAAGGTATATCAATTTGTGTCAGTAAAGGAAGCTCTGATTAATTACCCTGGGGGAAACTTTCTGTAGAAGGGCCATGGGCCCACGTTTCCCCCAGCCCCCCTTCAAAGACTTTTAATTCCCTGCGGATCATCCCGATTTTGCAAGCAAAATCGGGATGATCCGCAGGGCGTTAAAAGTTTTTGGAGGGAGTCTGAGGGAACCGTGGGTCTGTGACCCTTTTACAAAAAGGTTCCCTCAGAATAGTTTAAGCGGCGAGGCTCACCAGACGCCGGTCGTAAGGTACTCGTGTATGGAGTCGGCGGCCCTGCGGCCGTCGCCCATGGCGAGGATGACGGTGGCGCCGCCGCGCACGATGTCGCCGCCCGAAAAGACGCCTTTCTTGCTCGTGCGGCCCGTGTCCTGGTCGATGGTGATGTTGCCCCACTTGTTGGTCTTTATGTCCGGCGTGGTCTGCTGGATGAGCGGATTTGCGCCGTTGCCGATGGATATGATGGCCACGTCGGCGTCGATGCAGAACTCGGAGCCCTTTATCTCGACGGGACGGCGGCGGCCCGACTCGTCGGGCTCGCCGAGCTCCATGCGCACGCACTCGATGGCCCGCAGCCTCCCCTCGTGATCCCCGATGAAACGCTTGGGGTTTGTGAGCAGCTGGAACTTCACCCCCTCCTGCTCGCCGTGGTGGATCTCCTCCTCGCGGGCCGGCATCTCCTCGCGCGAGCGGCGGTAGACGATAGTGACCTCCTCGGGACAGAGCCGAAGCGCCGTGCGGGCCGCGTCCATGGCCGTGTTGCCGGCGCCGATGACCACCACGCGGCGGCCCCTGATGATAGGCGTGTCGTACCGGGGGAACTCGTAGGCCCTCATGAGGTTCACCCGCGTAAGGTACTCGTTGGCCGAATAGATGCCCACCAGGTTCTCGCCCGGTATGTTCATGAACCAGGGAAGACCGGCGCCGGTGCCTATGAAGACGGCGTCGTAGCCGCCGTCGAGGAGCTCGTCGACCGTGTCGAGCTTGCCCACCACGGCGTTGCAGACTATCTCCACGCCCATGCGCTCGAGGTACTCCATCTCGGCCTTGACGATCTTCTTGGGGAGCCTGAACTCGGGGATGCCGTAGACGAGCACGCCGCCCGGGGCGTGGAGCGCCTCGAAGACCGTCACCTTGTGCCCCTTCTTCACCAGGTCGCCGGCCACGGTCAGGCCCGCCGGACCGCTCCCCACGACGGCCACCTTCTTGCCCGTCCACTTGGGGATATGGGGTATGGTGACCTCTCCGTGCTCGCGTTCGTAGTCGGCCACGAACCTCTCGAGCCTGCCTATGGCCACGGGCTCGTACTTCTTGCCCACCACGCAGACCTTCTCGCACTGGTCCTCCTGGGGACAGACACGGCCGCAGACGGCCGGCAGGCTGTTCGTCTCCTTTATCTTGCGCGCCGCCTCGACGAACTTGCCCTCGCCGATGAGACGGATGAACCACGGTATGTCTATGTTCACCGGACAGCCGGCCACACAGAGGGGCTTTTTGCACTGGATGCAGCGCCTGGCCTCCTCCATGGCCTGCTCCGGCGTGTAGCCGAGCGGCACTTCGTAGAAGTTCCTGACCCTCTCGGCCGGTTCCTGCTCGGCCATCCCCTGCCGGGGGATCTTCATCCTCTCCTTTATCTCCTTAGGGTCCATCTCCTCTCCTTTCGGGCCGTCTTTTCTGGAAGGCCCCGATTAGTCCGCTCTTTTTGGGAAACTCTGATTTATTGCACTGAGGGAACCTTTTTGTAAAAAGGCTCCCTCAGACTCCCTCCAAAAACCTTTGACGCCCTGCGGTTCATCCCGATTTTGCTTGCAAAATCGGGATGAACCGCAGGGAATTGAAAGTCTTTGAAGGGGGTCCGGGGGAAACATGGGCCTGTGGCCCTTCTACAGAAAGTTTCCCCCAGGGTAATCAAAGATTTTCGCGTTCGTAGCAGCGCGGTCCCTCGTGGTATGTGAACTCGTCCATGGCCATGCGTTCTTCCTTGAGGTAGCTGCGGTTGCGGCGTATGAGCTCGTCGAAGTCCACTTTGTGGCCGTCGAACTCGGGGCCGTCGACGCAGACGAACTCCGTCCTGCCGCCGATGGTGACCCTGCAGGCGCCGCACATGCCCGTGCCGTCGACCATGATGGGGTTGAGGCTCACCATGGTGTGGATGCTGTAGGGCCTTGTCACCTCGCTCACGGCCTTCATCATCGGTATGGGGCCTATGCCGATGCAGAAGTCCATGGAGCGGCCCTCGTCGATCATGTTCTGGAGGACCTGGGTCACGAATCCGTGGTGGCCGTAGGAGCCGTCGTCGGTGGTGACGAGCAGCTCATCGCTCGCCGAGCGCATCTCGTCCTCGAGGATGAGGAGCCCCTTGTTGCGCGCGCCTATGATGGATACGACGGTGTTGCCCGCGGCGCGCAGGGCCTTGGCTATGGGCAGAAGCGGCGCAACCCCTATGCCTCCGCCCACGCATACGGCCGTGCCGAAGTTCTCTATGTGCGTGGGCTTTCCGAGGGGGCCGACCACGTCGAGGATTCGGTCTCCCTTGACCATGTCGCCGAGCTGGGTCGTCGTCTTGCCCACCTCCTGGACGATGATCGTGATGGTCCCCTCGCCGGTGTCGGAGTCGACGATGGTGAGCGGGATCCTCTCGCCGTGCTCGTCGAGACGGAGCAGGACGAACTGACCGGCCCTGCGTTTGGCGGCGATCCTCGGCGCCCTGATCCTGTAGAGATAGACCGTGTGGGCCAGCTCGACCTTTTCTGTTATCTCGTACATGGAAACGCTACGCTCCTTTCCTGTTGTGGCGCGGCCCGGGGCGGCGCCCAAAGAAGATACGAGACCGCCTCTTCCCCCCATGCCGGTCCGAAAGGCAAGGCCGACGAAGAAAGGCGCCTCCCTTCAGGCGGCGAAGAGGACCCAGAACTCAACGTTGCCCTTCGCCCCCCTTATGGGCGAGGGTGTCGTGCCGAGGCAGCGAAACCCAAGCGCAAGGCCGCAACCCTTTATTTTCTCGACAACGGCCCTGTGCTTTGCCGGGTCCCTGACGACGCCGCCCTTTTCGACCTGCCCCCTGCCCACCTCGAACTGGGGCTTCACCAGCGCAAGCACCCTTGCGCCGGGCGCAAGGAACTCCCTCACCTTCGGCAGGACCTTTTCGAGCGAGATGAAGGAGACGTCTATGACCGCCAGGTCGATGGGGTCGGTTACGGCGTCCCGTGCGAGGTTGCGGACGTTCACGCCCTCGAGTAGACGGACCCGCCCGTCGCGGCGGAGCCGCCAGTCCAGGAGCCCCCGGCCCACGTCCACGGCCCAGACCGCGGCCGCGCCCCGCTGGAGGAGGCAATCGGTGAAGCCCCCGGTGGAGGAGCCCACGTCCATGGCCCTAAGGCCCCTCACATCGAGGCCGAAGCGGTCGAGCGCCCCCTCGAGCTTGAGCCCCCCGCGGCTTGCGTAGCGCGGCCCCTCCTTGATCTCTATGCGGCAGTCCGCCCGATACTCGCGGCCCGGCTTGTCGGCCACGGCGCCGTCCACCACGACGCGTCCCGCCATTATAAGAGCGCGGGCCTTCTGGCGGCTCTCCACGAGCCCCCGCTCCACGAGCATCCTATCGATGCGCGACTTTTCTCGCACCGCCGCCAAGGCCCGCAAAGAGCAGCGCCGCCCGCTCTATGCCCGCGGCGTCGAGGCCCAGCATGGCCCTAAGCTCCTTCTGCCCGCCGTGCTCTATGTAGCGGTCGGGGACGCCGAGTCTCCTTACGGGCAGGTGGATGTCCCTCGACTCGAAGAGCTCGAGCACCGCCGAGCCGAAGCCTCCCTGCAGCGCGCTCTCCTCGACGGTGAGCACCCGTCCCGTCGCCTCGGCGGCCTCTATTATCGTCTCCTCGTCCAGGGGTTTTACGAACCTCGCGTTCACGACGGCCGCCGAGATCCCGGCGGCCTCCAGCGCCTCGGCCGCCTCCATGGCCGGATGGACCATGGAGCCCAGGGCGATGATGGTGAGGTCCCCGCCCTCCCGCATGAGCTCGGCGCTGCCCGGCCGTATCTCGCGCAGCGGTCCCGAGAGGTCCGCCCCCACGCCCTCGCCCCTCGGATAGCGTATGGCCGTGGGAGCGCCGTAACCGACGGCCGAGTGGAGCAGGTGGCGCAGCTCGCCTTCGTCCCTCGGAGCGGCCACCACCATGTTGGGCAGGTGGCGCAGGTAAGAGACGTCGAAGAGGCCGTGGTGGGTGGGACCGTCGGCGCCGACCAGGCCGGCGCGGTCCATGGCTATGACCACGGGCAGCCCCTGGAGCGCCACGTCGTGGAAGACCTCGTCGTAGGCCCTCTGCAGGAAGGTTGAGTATATGGCCGTAACGGGCCGCAACCCCTCCTTGGCGAGCCCTCCGGCAAAGGTCAGGGCGTGCTGCTCGGCTATGCCCACGTCGAAGAACCTCTCGGGGAACTCCTCGGCGAAACGCGAAAGCCCCGTGCCCTCGGGCATGGCCGCCGTTATGGCCACGACCCGCTCGTCACGGCGGGCGAGCTCGATGAGGGTGGAGCTGAAGACCTCGGTGTAGGTGGGGGCCGACTTGCCGCCCCTGCTGCCCGTGGAGGCGTCGAAGGGACCGACGCCGTGGAAGCACGAGGGATTGCGCTCGGCGGGCTCGTAGCCCTTGCCCTTGGTCGTAAGGGCGTGGACGAGCACCGGCCCCTCGAGCTCGCTGACGGCGTTGAAGGTCTCCACCAGCGACGGGATGTCGTGACCGTCCACGGGACCGACGTAGTGGAAGCCGAGCCCCTCGAAGAGCATGCCCGGCGTAAAGAGCGTCATGAGCGAGTCCTCGGCCCGCTTGGCGAAGTCCATGATCCTGTCGCCTATCATGGGTATGGACTTTATGAATATCTCGATCTCTTTCCTGAGCCTCATGGCGAAGCGCCCCGTGATCTTGCGGCTTAAGAAGGAAGAGAGGGCGCCCACGTTGCGCGAGATGCTCATCTCGTTGTCGTTGAGCACGACGATGAGGTCTTTTTTCAGGTGGCCCGCCTGGTTGAGCCCCTCGAAGGCGAGCCCCGCCGTCATGGAGCCGTCGCCTATGACGGCTATGACCTTGTTGTCGCCGCCCGAGAGGTCCCGCGCCGCCGCCATGCCGAGGGCCGCCGATATGGAGGTTGACGAGTGTCCGGCGACGAAGGCGTCGTAAGGGCTCTCCGAGGGCTTGGGAAAGCCGCTTATCCCGCCGCGCCGGCGAAGCGTGCGGAAGGCCTCGCGCCGGCCGGTCAGTATCTTGTGGGCATAGGCCTGGTGACCGACGTCCCAGATGAGCCTGTCCCCGGGCGCGTCGAAACAGTAGTGGAGCGCCACGGCGAGCTCCACGGCCCCGAGCGAGCTTGCAAGGTGTCCGCCCGTGCGCGCAACGGTCTCCACGATGAGCTCCCTTATCTCGCCGGCCAGTACGGAGAGCTCTTCGAGCGAGAGTCCCTTGAGATCGTCGGGAGCGTCGATCCTGTCGAGAACAACAGCCATCTTCAAGACACCTTTTCCCTCTTACCTGCTTCTTTCCACCATGTAACGGGCCATGGCCCTGAGAGGCTCGGCCCTGTGGTCAAGCCCCTCTATGGCCGCGAGCGCCCGCTCGACGAGCTCCTCCGCCCTGCGGCGCGACTGCTCGACCCCCATGAGCGCCGGGTAGGTGGCCTTGCCCCTCTTTACATCGGCGCCCGCGGTCTTTCCCATGAGCTCGCCGTCGCCCTCCACGTCGAGCACGTCGTCGGCTATCTGGAAGGCCAGGCCCACGGCCTCGCCGTAATCCGTCACGGCTTCGAGCCCCCTGTCGTCGGCCCGGCCGAACATGGCGCCGCACCGCACGGCCGCCCGTATGAGCTCGCCCGTCTTGTGTATGTGTATGTACTCCACGAGCGGCAGCGTCACCTCGCCCCCCTCGCTCTCGATATCGACCATCTGGCCGCCTATCATGCCCTCGCTCCCTGCGGCGCGGGCAACCTCCCTGATGACGCCGACGATCAGGGCCTTGTCGTCCGTGGGCGTGCGGGCGATGATGTCGAAGGCGCAGGTGAGCAGCGCGTCTCCGGCCAGCACGGCCGCCGCCTCTCCGAAGGCCCTGTGGCAGGCGGGACGGCCGCGCCTGAAGTCGTCGTCGTCCATGGCCGGCAGGTCGTCGTGAATGAGCGAGTATGTGTGGATGCACTCGAAGGCGCAGGCCGTGTTCATGGCCTCTTCCTCGGCGCCGCCGAAGGCCCCGGCCGCCGCCAGCACCAGAAGCGGCCTCAGCCGCTTGCCGCCTGCAAAGAGGCTGTAGCGCATGGCCCTGTGCACCGTCTGGGGATAGGCACTCTCCGGCGGCAGCAGCCTCGAGAGCGCATCGTTGACGCGGGCCGCCCCGTCGTTGAAAAAACCTCTCAGATCGAATCCCGTCATCGACCGCCGCCCTTTCGGGACCGTCGCCTCGAAGAAGAAGTGAATGACAATTCAAAGAAAGCCCTGACCAATTGCCCCGGGGGAAACTTTCCGAAAAAGGGCCGCAGGCCCCTCTTCTCCCCGCGGCCCCCTCGTATGTTATGCGGATCTTTGACGGTCCTCTGGAGGTTCGGCCCGCGCCAGGCGGGATTTTTTTACGCCTTTGCGGCCCGAACCTCCAGAGGACCGCCCCCCCCCGGGCAGCTAAAGCGGGCAAGACACCCCCTTCAAAGACTTTCGATTCCCTGCGGTTCCTCCCGATTTTGCTTGCAAAATCGGGAGGAACCGCAGGGCGTTAAAAGTTTTTGGAGGGAGTCTGAGGGAACCTTTTTACAAAAAGGTTCCCTCAGTGCAATAAATCAGAATTCCCCTGAGTAGATGGTAATTCTATCAGATGGGTTGCAAGATTACAAGACCCGGGGGCGGGAGGCCCCCGGCCCCCTCCATGAAAGAAGACCCCCGCCGGCGGAAAGCCGGCGGGGGTCGGAAACAGGGCTTCTGAAAAGCCACCGGCGGCGTCCCCATCCGTCGTCCGCCGCCTCCAGGCCGAGCGTGTCAGAAGACGCGCAACCAGAACTCCCGGAGTTCAGACCCTCACCACGTGGGATGCCTGGGGCCCCTTGGGGCCCTGGACGACCTCGAACTCCACCTCTTCGCCTTCCTTGAGGGTCCTGAATCCCTCGCCCTCGATATTGGAGTAGTGGACGAATATCTCATCGCCCGACTCTTCCTGTATGAATCCGAATCCCTTTGTGTTGTTGAACCACTTCACCTTGCCTTTGGCCATGTTGCGCGTCCTCCTTTCCTTGGGCGATGGGCAAAAGCCCGGCTCGAAAGATCAAGGCCTGGAGGGCCGCCCGCCCGGCGGGGCAAGAGGCCCTCGCGGCCGCAAGTAGCTAAAAGCCCTTGGAAAATATCGACAATCGTAGCAGGGTTGGCAGGGGGTGTCAAGTCTTTTTGGTGGAGCCGGCGCCGCGGCGCAAGCCCCCGATCACCGTGCAAGCGACGAGAGCCTGACGACCGTAACGCCCTGGCGCGCGAGGGCGGGCACCTCCTCCTTGAGGACCTCGATGGTCTCGCTGTAGGGGTGGCCTATGGCGACGGCCGAGCCGTTTCGTCTGGCCAGGCGCACGGCCTCGCGAAGCCGCGCCCGTATGCGGCTCCTGTCGCGTTCGTTGTCGAGAAAGACGCTTCGCTCCACGGTCCTCAGGCCGAGACGGCGGGCCACCCTGGCCGCCACGGTGCGCCCCGAGGTCCTGCTGTCGAGGAAGAAGAAGCCCCGCTCCTTGAGCTCGCGCAGGACGAGCTCCATCAACCGCTCGTTCTCGGTGAAGCGCGAGCCCATGTGGTTGTTGACGCCCGAAAGGTGGGGCACGGCGTCGAGGTCTGCGAGGAGGTTGTCGACGATGTCGCGCTCCGACATGGAGGTCAGGAGGGCGCCGCGGCCTGGGTCGTGGTCCCGGCTGTTTCGCGGCTCCATGGGGAGGTGGAGGATGACCTCCCGGCCCGAGTCGTAGGCCATCTGCGCGGCCCGTCTCGAATGGCGCAGGTGGGGGAGCACGGCGAGCGTGATCGGCGCGTCCACCTCGAGGAGCCCCCGAACGGCATTGAGGTCGTAGCCGAGGTCGTCGATGACGATGGCGAGCCTCGGTCCCCGCGCCGCCGGGGAGGGGGGAGACGGGGGGGGCGGGGACGGCACCGGAAGGGGGCGGGCCTCCCTCTCGGCGGGCGCCGGGAC
>DRME01000111.1 GCA_011375175.1 Deltaproteobacteria bacterium
GGCATTTGAACCTGCCGTCGGACAGTTGCCAAGCCCACGTATAAGAGCACTTAGGACAACTTCTCATGACCAGAACATTCTACATGATCTGGTCCGATTTGGTTAGGTATTACCTTTGTAAAAGGGTCACAGACCCCCGGTTCCCTCAGACTCCCTCCAAAACTTTTAACGCCCTGCGGTTCATCCCGATTTTGCAAGCAAAATCGGGATGAACCGCAGGGAATTAAAAGTCTTTGAAGGGGGTCTGGGGGAAACTTTCTACAGAAAGTTTCCCCCAGGCTCGAAGTGTTCGCGGGGGTGGCGGCAGCATGGACAGGCCTGCGGGGGTTCGGTGCCCTCGTGGATGAATCCGCAGACCCCGCACTTCCACTTTATGGGCTCGGGCCGCTTATAGACCGTGCCGGCCTCGACCATTTCGAGGAGCCGCCTGAAGCGGTCGCGGTGGTGGCTCTCCACCTCGGCTATCTTGCGGAAGAGGTTGGCCGCCTCGGCATCCCCTTCCTGCTCGGCCTCGGCGGCGAAGGCGGGGTACATGTCGGTGGCCTCGTAGTCCTCGCCCTCCATGGCGGCCCTCAGGTTGGCGGCCGTGTCGCCCAGGCCGCCGAGGCGCTTGAAGTGATCCTTGGCGTGGCGCCGTTCGTTGGACGCCGTCTCCTCGAATATCTTGGCTATGTAGTGGTAGCCCTCCTTGCGCGCCACGTCCGCATAGAAAAGATACCTGTTTCTCGCCTGCGACTCGCCGGCAAATGCGGCCTCGAAGTTCTTCCTCGTCTTGCTCATGGCTCTTTCCCTCCTCTCGTCTCTGGTTCCCAAACACTGCGGACGGGCCGCCGCCGTCCGGGTTATCGCCTCGCCGAGCCGTACTCCCCGCAGCGCCTGACGAAACCCCGGGCAAAGCCGGGGTTGGAGGCGAAGTGGAGGTGCACGTAGCTTGCCAGCACCATGCCGCGCAGGTATCCCTCGGCCCGGCCTTCCACGTCGTATACGCGCTCCACGGCCGATAGGTCTCCCTCGATCTCGGAGTAACGGAACTCGTGCCCCCTCACGAGCCCCCCGGCCTCGAGAAACGGGCATCCCGCCCGCGCGCGCACCGTCCTGTAGCCGAGGGCCCTGCGCCGCCGCGCCATGCGCGAGGTCCAGGGCATGAGCCCCGCCATCTCGTGAAGACGGCCCTCGGCGTCGATAAGGGCGCGGCCCAGGTACATGAGCCCGCCGCACTCGGCGTAAACGGGCATGCCGGCGGCCGCCTTCCCGCGCAGCTCCCGGGCAAGCGTCCTGTTGGCCGCCAGCCTCGCGGCGTAGAGTTCCGGGTATCCTCCTCCGAGGTATACGCCGCGGCTCCCCTCGGGAAGCCTCCCGTCGTCGAGGGGACTGAAAGGCACGCAGCGGGCTCCGGCGGCCTCGAGGATCCGCAGGTTCTCCTCGTAGTAGAAGCAGAAGGCGTCGTCCCTGGCCACCGCCACCACGACGGGAGCCGCGCTCCCGCGCTCTTTGCCCTCCCCCTCCGAGCGACGGCGGTCTTCGCCGGAGTCCCTGGGCTCGAGGGCCGCGCACAACTCGTCAAGCTCCATGGTTCGCTCGGCCGCGGCGGCCGCCGCCTCGGCGAAACGCCGCCACCTGGCGTCGTCGAGGCGTCCCGGCGTTACGAGGCCGAGATGGCGCGAGGGGAGCTCGAGCGAGGCGTCCCTTGGAAGGTAACCCGCGGCCCTTGCGCCGCAATGCTCCTCGACGGCGCTCTTAAGGAGCCCGTAGTGGCGGGCGCCGCCGACCCTGTTGAAGACCACCCAGCGAAGGTCCACTCCTTCGTCGAAGAGCTCGAAGCCCCGCACAAGGGCCGCCACGCTGCGAGAGGCGCCGGAGGCGTCTACCACGAGGAGCACCGGCAGGGAGAGCAGCTTTGCAAGCCGCGCCGTCGAGCCTTCCTCGCCGCCGCCGCGGCCGTCGAAGAGCCCCATCACCCCCTCAACGACGCCTATCCCTCCCCCCGCCGTCCCGGCGCGGAAGGTCGCTGCCGCGCCGTCGTCGCCCATCATCCAGGTGTCGAGGTTGTGGGAGGGCTCGCCGCAGACCGCCCGGTGTATGAGGGGGTCTATGTAGTCGGGTCCGACCTTGAAGGGCCGCACCGAAAGACCGCGACGGCGCAGCGCCGCCATGAGGGCGAGCGCCACGGTCGTCTTGCCGGTCCCGCTCGCCGCCGCCGCAACGACGAAGGCCGGCGCACCGGCTCCATCCCCGCCAGGTGCCACGGCTCAGTAAAGGACCGTGGGAGCCAACCGCTGGTTGGGTCCGCCGTTTAGGAGTTTCACCACCTGCACGCCGTCGTCGAATACGTCTATCACGTTGAGACAGCCGTAGTCCTGCTCGATCCTGAAGAAGTTCTCAAGCCCCAGGCCCATGGCCTCGCAGAGTATGAGGCGGTTAACGCCGCCGTGGAGTACGAGGCAGACGTCGCCGCCGCGGTGGCTCTCGATGATGCGCTCCATCACGGGCACGACCCTCTTCTTAAGGTCCACGAGGCTCTCGCCGCCCTCGATCCTGCCTGTTGCCAGGTCGCGGAAGGAGAAATCCGCGTCCTCGGGATAGCGGACCATGGCCTCGCTCCTCGTGAGCCCCTCCCAGCGGCCCAGGTGGAGCTCGCGCAGCTCACGGAAGGCCACGGGCTCGAGCCCCACGGCCCGCCCCAAGATGTCGGCGCCCCGCCTCGACCTCGCAAGGTCGCTGCAGTAGAGACCGTCGAGGCTCAAGCCGGAAAAGAAGCCCGCAAGCCGCTCCATCTGGGCCGCGCCCTCGGCCGTTATGTCCACGTCCGTATGACCGTTGTAGCGCAACTCGTGATGGTTCACCACCTGACCGTGACGCGCTATGTAAAGCCTCGTCCTCTCCATTACCGTTAACGCGAGTTGGTTTCCCCCTGTTTTGCTTGGCAAAACAGGGGGAAACCAACTCGTATTGAGAGTCTTTGAAGGGGGCTGGGGGATATGGCCCTTCTACAGAAAGTTTCCCCCAGGTAATTAATCGGAGCTTCCTTAATGTTATTTGTATAGCGGTCCCCGGAAGGTTCGGGCCGCGCCGGACGGGGTTTTTTACGCCCTTGCGGCCCGAACCTTCCGGGGACCGCCCCCGCGTGGCGGGCGCGGTCAAGACACTCCCTTCAAATTTATTCGGGCCAAGGGACCTCGTTTCTTCCAGCGATCGCAAGAGCCGACGCGGCTCGATGAGCAAATAAAAAGTCTTTGGAGGGAGAAGGTTCCCCGGGGCTCAGCCGAAGTATGCCAGAAGGCAGAGCAGGAATGCAAGTGCCGCCACTTCCGTGGTGAAGCCGAAGCAATCGCCCGTTACGCCGCCGAGTCTCGCGGTGAAGAAGGCCGTAAGCGACCGGACAAGGCCCAGCACGACGAGGAGCATCCAGAGGGAGGCCGGGCCGAAGAAGGGCAGCAGCAAAAGGGCCGTCATTGCCGTGGCCGCGGCCGCAGTCGCGCCGTCTCTGCCGGTGAAGGCGGCGCCGAGGCCGGGAGTGCTGCGGGCGTAGCCGCCCCAGAAGGCCATGGGGACCATGGCCCAGCGGGCCACAACCGGCATGAGCAGCAGGGAAGCGGTCCTTTCCCCCTCGGGCAGCGCCGAGAGGGCCGAAACGAGCGCCGCCACGAAGATCGCAACGGCCGCGGCTCCCACGGCTCCGGCCCCGGCCTCGCGCATTATGCGAAGCCGCTCTTCGGGCGTCGAGCCGCCGGCAAGACCGTCCACCGTGTCGACGAAGCCGTCGAGGTGGAGCCCGCCGTTTGTGAGGGCGAGCACGGCCACGACGAGCGCCGACGAGACACCGGCCGGGAACAGGGCGGTGAAGAGCCCGTCGCAGACGGCGAGGACGACCCCCTGCACGGCCCCCACGAGGGGAAAGTAGACCATCGAGCGGCCGATCTCCCCGGGGCCGGCGGCGCTCTCCCCGCCGACCCGGAAGACCGTGAGGAAGCGGAGGGCTGTAAGGAATCCTCTCATTGCCGCGGCGACGTCCCGGCCGGAAAGGGCAGCGGCTTCAGTCTCCCTCCTCGGCCACGCCGGCGTCCTCGAAGGTTGCCATCTCGTTGTATATCTTCACGGCCGCCTCGATGACCCCCATGGCCAGGGCGGCGCCCGTGCCCTCGCCGAGACGGAGGCCGAGGTCGAGGATGGGCTCCAGCCCCATGCGCTCGAGCATGACGCCGTGGCCCCGCTCCACCGAGCGGTGGGCGGCGAAGAGATAGTCCTTTGCAGCGGGACAGAGCTCGCAGGCCGCCAGCGCTCCGGCCGTTGAGATGAAGCCGTCGACCACCACGGGCACGCGCCGCGCCGCTGCGCCGAGCACGAGCCCCGTTATGCCCGCTATCTCGGCTCCCCCCACCTTGGCGAGCACGTCCATGGGGTCCGACGGATCGGGCGAGTTGACCGAGAGGGCGTCCTCTATGACCTTTATCTTGCGGCGGTAGGCGTCGTCGTCTATGCCCGTACCGCGTCCCGTCACCTCGGCGACGGGACGGCCGCTGAAGGCGGCGGCCATGGCGCTCGCCGCCGTGGTGTTGGCTATGCCCATCTCGCCGGTGGCCATGATCACGCCCGGGGAGGCGTACTCGGCGGCCAGGGCCGCGCCGACCTCGACGGCTCGTTTCGCCTCGTCGGCCGTCATGGCCGGACCGCGCCGCATGTTGGCCGTGCCGCGCAGGACCTTGCGGCGCACGAGCCCGCTGAGCGGCCCGTCGCCGAAATCGTGGTCGACGCCTATGTCCACCACCACGACCTCGGCGCCGGCGTGGCGGGCCAGGACGTTTATGCCCGCGCCCCCGGAGAGGAAGTTCATGACCATCTGGGCCGTCACCTCCCTGGGAAAGGCCGACACACCTTCGTCGGCGACACCGTGGTCCGCGGCGAAGGTGAAGACGTACTTGTTCGTCACGGCGGGCCTTGTCGAGCCCTGTATGGTCACGACCCGCCGGGCCAGCTCCTCGAGACGTCCGAGGCTTCCCCGCGGTTTTGTGAGGCTGTCGAGCCTGTGCTGCGCCTTTTCGGCCAGCCCGGCGTCGACCGGTCTAATCGATCGGAGCGTGTCGCTCAGCGTCGCGCCCTGCGCCTTCGTCGTCTTCATCCTTGAGGAGATCCTCCTTTCCCGTAGTCGCGCCGCCGCCCCTGAGGGCGCCGCCCGCCGCGCCGCCGAGGGCGGCGCAGAGCAGCAGCAGCGCTATGAAAAAGACCCGGTTCGTGTCGGGCTCCCTTATCCAGAAGAGCACGGCCACGGGCAGCACCGTAACGGCGGCCGTGAGCATCCCCCGCGAACCGGTTACGAGGCCGACGACCATGCCGGTCACAACGGCCACCGACGGCATTATGTAGGTGTTGGCGAAGGCCCGGGCCGCGGGCATCATCGTCTCGAAGAGCTCGCGGTTGTCCTTTATGAAGACCTCTATCTCGTCCTTGCCCCTGCCCTTGAAGAACTTGGCCACGAACTGGCCGTAAGGCGTCACGTCGAAGCGCGTGAGGAGCCAGCAGACAAGGGCGAAGACAAAGAAGTAGACGAGGTTGCCCACGAAGAGCGCCGCCAGCGTCCTTGAGTCAAGGAACCTTTTCATTTTCCTCCGCAGGGTGTTAATCGCCCTGGGGGAAACTTTCTGTAGAAGGGCCACAGGCCCACGTTTCCCCCAGACCCCCTTCAAAGACTTTTCATTCCCTGCGGTTCACCCCGATTTGCTTGCAAATCGGGGTGAACCGCAGGGCGCTAAACATTTTTGGAGGTGGTCTGAGGGAAGCGTGGGTCTGTAACCCTTTTGCAAAAAGGTTCCCTCAGGGTAATAAATCCGAGCGTCGCCCGGGACGTTTACTTGAGTCTTACGGGAAGCCCGGCGGCGATGAAGTGGACCTCATGGGCGGCGGCCGCCACCGTGCGGTTCACAGAGCCCGCCAGGTCCCGGAAGCGTCTTGCCAGGGCGTTCTCCGGCACTATGCCGAGGCCCACTTCGTTGGAGACGGCCACGACGGTCTGCGGCGGTCCGTGCGCCGCCGCATCGTCTCCGAACAGTCGAACGAGCCTTTCCGCCTCGCCGGCGGCCGCCCGGTCGTCGAGGCCCGCGCCCAAGAGGTTGGAGAGCCACAGCGTGAGGCAGTCGAGGAGCACTACCGGCGCGTCCGTCTCCTCGAGGACCTCCACAACCCGGAGCGGCTCCTCGACGGTCGTCCACCTCTCGGAGCGCGAGCTCCTGTGGCGCCGGATGCGCTCTCTCATCTCGTCGTCGAGGGCCCGGGCCGTGGCCAGGTAGAGACCACCGCCGGCGAGCGATTCGCAGAGCCGCTGGGCGAAGGCGCTCTTGCCGCTTCGCGCCCCGCCGAGCACGAAGACGAGCCTACGGCCGGACCCCGCCGCACCGTCCACACTCCCTCCCCCTAAAACTCGATGCCCTTGCGGGCCTTCACGCCCTCGTCGAAGGGGTGTTTTATCTTGAGCATCTCGGTCACGTAGTCGGCGGCCCGCACGAGCTCGACGGGCGCGTTCCGGCCCGTAAGGACCACCTCGAGATCCGGCGGCCTCGACTCGATGAACTCCACCACCTCTTCGACGGCGAGCCAGCCGCCGTTGACGGCCGCCATGGCCTCGTCGAGGACGACCATGTCGATCCCGCCGGCCTCGACGGCGCGCCTCGTTCCCTCGAAGGTCCTCCTTACCGCCTCCTCCGCCTCCGCGTCGCCGGCCCTCTTGCCGGTAAAGAAGGGATGGCGGCAGTTGGAGCGCACAAGCTCTATCTCCGGGAACCGCGTGCGCAGGATATCCTTTTCGCCGGACGAGGCGTCGTCCTCCTTGAAGAACTGGACAAAGAGCACGCGCAGGCCCTGGCCGGCGGCCCTCACGGCCAGACCCACGGCGGCCGTGGTCTTGCCCTTGCCCTCACCGGTGTATATGTGGACGAGTCCACGCCTCAATGTCTGTAAAAAACTCCCGTGAAGGCGACTTCTTTTAGCGAAAGGGCCATGGACGCCGCTTCCCGGGGGAACCCTTCGTTGCCGGAAGGGTCAAAGACCCGCCCCCCCTGCCCCCGGCCCCCCCGACTATCGTCCCCACAGGCCCTCCCGGCCTCCCGGACCGTCCAGCCCCCCTGCCCCCCCTGCGATGCCTCGGGGCGATTGGGCGGAGTTTCTCCAACTTACCCCTTTCCCCGCCCATAGTCAAGGGAAACTCTGATTTATTGCACTGAGGGAACCTTTTTGTAAAAAGGTTCCCTCAGACTCCATCCAAAAACTTTTAACGCCCTGCGGATCATCCTGATTTTGCTTGCAAAATCAGGATGA
>DRME01000112.1 GCA_011375175.1 Deltaproteobacteria bacterium
CTGAGGGAACCTTTTTGTAAAAAGGTTCCCTCAGACTCCCTCCAAAAACTTTTAACGCGACTTGGTTTCCCCCTGTTTTGCTTGGCAAAACAGGGGGAAACCAAGTCGTATTAAAAGTCTTTGAAGGGGGTCTGGGGGAAACTTTCTACAGAAAGTTTCCCCCAGGGTAATTCATTATAACACGCGGGCTCCGAGGCGGGCAAGCCGATTCGGGATGCGTCGGCTCCGACGGCGGCCTCGGACCTTTCCCACGCGGCTCCCTCGTATGTTATCCGGATCTTCGGCGGTCCTCTGGAGGTTCGGGCCGCAAAGGCGTAACAAACCCCGCCTGGCGCGGGCCGAACCTCCAGAGGACCGCCCCCCGGCAGCCGGCGCGGGCAGTCTGAGGGAACCGTGGGTCTGTGACCCTTGTGCAAAAAGGTTCCCTCGGTGCAATGAATCAGAGTTTCCTTATATATACATATCGGAACCTGGAGACGGAACTTTACGGCGGCGGGAGGGGGTCCTGCTCCTCGAGATAGGACGGCAGGCCGGGACGCGCAGCCACGTCGTGGAAGTATTTGAACTTCACGATGGCCTCGGGGCCGTGGCAATCGACACAAAAGGTCTTTCGCACGTCGCTCTCCCGAAGGAAGCTCGCCCTCACGTCTCCCTCTTCGTGGTTCGACCTCTTCGCATCGGCGGCGGCCTCTTCGAGCTCCCTTTCCAGCGGCCGCCAGCGATGGGGGTCGTGACATGTCACGCACAGAAGCCTTCCGAAGCGGCGAGCTTCCCCTTTCCCGTCGAAGAGGGGCAGCGCACCCCTGGAAGAGAGGACCATGGAGCGCCGGGGGTGGCCGTAACGCTCCACCTTCTTCTTTGCGGCGGGGCCGCTGCCGCCGTGACAGGCCAGACACAGCCGGTCCCTCGGCTCTCCCTCCTCCCCGGGGGGCGAGGGTCCCGCAAAGAGGTAGGGCCCTGGAGGAGAGCCGCCCGCGGGGGCTTCTCCCGTCCCCCTTTCAAAGACTCTCGACGGCAGCGCGCCACCGGGACGGCGAGCCGGAGGCCGTGGCGCAAAGGCGTACTCCCCCGCCTGGCGCGCCACGGCCTCCGGCTCGCCGTCAGGGAGTTCGAGAGGAGCTTTCTCCACGGGGAGGGCCACCTCGGTCCGATCGTGAATACTGTGGCAGGAGCCGCACAGCCCGGCCTGAGCCGCCGTTTCGCCGGTGCGGTTCCTGTAGCGCGGCGCCGAGAGGCGCAGGTCGTGGGCCGTGCCCGCCACGGCGGCCTCGGCTCCGTGACAGGAGACGCACAGCCCCCCCGAACCGATCTCCTTTCTCAGCGACGGCGTATTGCGCTCGCCGCCGTGGACCGAGTGGCAGGTGAGACAGCCGATGCGCCTTACGGGCTCGCCGAGGAGGCGCACCGGCTCGTCGGGCTCCATGCCCATGGGGTGTACGCCCCGCCGCCGCGCCTCTTCCCTCCCTTCAACCCGCTGGCGCTCGTGGCAGGCGACGCACAGCCGCTCGGGCTCCATATCCTTCAGGACGAGGGCAGTCGACGGCCGGCCTTTGTGGAGCGAATGGCAGGTGGCGCAGACGACGGTCCCGCCGCTTCCGAGTCTTGCGCCGGCCTGCTCGAGCTCGACAGGCAGTTTTACGGGAGAGCCGCCGCGGCCCTCGAGGGCGCCGAGCGTTACGCCCGTTGGATGGACGCCGCGGACCCTCGCCTCGTCCTTGCCGCGGGCCGCAATGGGGTAGTGGCAGTCGGCGCAGAGCTCATCGTCGTCGAGCCCCTTTCGCAGAAGGGGCGTGGACGGCCTGCCGCCGTGGGCGCTGTGGCATGACGAGCACTCGACGGTGCGTCCCCCGGCGCCGTCGGGGAGCGCGCCTCCGGAGGCGGCGGCCCTGGCGGCGCCGACTCCGAGGGGGTGGACGCCCTCTCTGCGGGAGCGCTCCACGCTCCTGTACCCCTTGTCGTCGTGGCACTCCATGCAGAGCGAACTTCGACTGTTGTCGGCCGCCAGGAGCCCTTTCCCCGGCGCCCTGTGGAGCACGTGGCAGCTTGCGCAGACCATGCGCTCGTCGGCGTCCAGTCTCGCGCCGCCACGCAGGAGCCCCTGGGGAAGCCCTTCAGCAAGCCTCGCCGAAGAGGCGAATAGTTTCAGGCCGTCTTCCGTCTCAAGGGGCTCGCCCTCACGGGGGTTGCGCAACGCGATGCCTACGGGATGGTTGCCTCCCCTGCGTCCCCCGTCCCCGCGTCCCGCGTCGCTGAAGCGGTCGTCGTGGCAGGCCCCGCAGAGCCGCTCTTCGTCGCCGCGCATCCACCTGCGGCCCTCTCCGGGCCGGCCGCTCCCCGCCTGCGCGTCGTGGGGCGAGTGGCAGGTGCCGCAGTATATGTTCCCCTCCCACAGGGGCGGCGGTGCGGCTCCATTCACCCCTTCGTCCATGGGGGCGCTCTTCTTCTCGGCGGGCAGGCTCGGATGGTGGAGGCCGCTCCCCATCTTAAGGCGCGAATCGACGATCGATCCGTAGTGGCAGGCGTAGCAGGTCCTCTCCGCCGCGACCGGAGGTGGTGCATCGGCGACTCCGTCACCGCCCCAGGCCTCGTAGCCGGGGGCCCAGGAGATGTGGCACGCGGCGCAGCCCTTGCGGGACGGCGCCCTGTCGCCGCCGGTTGCAGCGGTGCCGACAGGCTCCATCTCACCGCCGGCAAGCCTCAAGACCTTTACGTCACCGTCTCCGGCGTCGGCGACGTAAAGAAGACCCCTGCTGTAGTCAAGCCCCACGGGTGTGGTGAAGAGCACGGGGCCCGAGCCGTCGCCCTTTAAGAGGTGGCCGGCGAAGACGTTGCCCACGTAGAGGGAGACGAGCCCGGTCTGCGAGTCGGAGACGAAGAGTTCGCCACCGGGGCCGAAGGCGAGGCCGCCCGGTCTCATGAGCCTTCCGGGACCGAGACCGAAGTCCGCGAAGGAGCCGAAGAGCCGTCCCCTTCTGCTGAAGAAACGTATCCGGCCGTCGAGGGCGTCGGCTGCGAAGACGTAGCCAGCGCGGTCCGCGGCCAGGGCGAAGGGACGGCCGAAGGGGACGGAGCGCCCCTTCTCCCCGCCGGGACGTCCGCCTGCCGAACCGCCCGCGCACCACTGCCGCTTTCCGGTGGTAGCGTCGACGGCGCAGAGCCTTCGCATGGCGCGTCCGGTCCAGAAGAGACGCCCTTCACTCACCGCGACTCCCACGGGCTCGGCCCGTCTGCCGGGACCGCCTGCAAGGACCAACTCCCTGCTGAAACGGCCGTCGAGGTCGAAGACGGCGATACGGGAGTTGCCCGTGTCGGCGACGAAGAGTTCGCCGCCCGCCACGGTGAGCGCCATGGGCAGGCGCAGCCCTCCGGGGCCGGAGCCGGGCCGGCCGAAACTACGAAGAAGGCGCCCACTGCGGTCGAAGACCACGACTTGCCCCTTCACGCCGTCGAGCACGTAGGCGCGGCCGTCGGCGGCGACCGCCACGTCGGTCGGCTGATCGAGCCCGCCGCGAAGGGTCATGACGAGCTCCGCCCTTACAGCGCCGGGCCGGACTCTTCCAGGCCCCTCGGCAGCCGGAGCCGGCCGGGGAAAGAGCACGAGCAACGCGGCCGCCGCTGCGAGAGATCGTGACGGGACGGCGTTCAATCGAGAAGACCCCTGAGCCTCAGCCTCTTCTTTCTTTTCTCGTACATATCGAGTATGCGGGCCCGCCGGTCCGTCTCCAAGGCCCTTATTTCGGCTTCGCCGTAGCCGAGGACGGAGAGATCGAGGAGCTTTGCGCCGCGGCCGTGGCAGTCCCGGCACCTGCGCGGCCTCTTTCGAAGCGGTCCGTGGACCTTTGCGTGCCAGCGGGCCTTCTCTTCGAGAGCGCCGCCCTCCCATATCCTTTCGAGTTCGCTGAAAAGGGGGTCGTCGTCGAAGACGACCTGCGCCTCTGTTCCGAAAAACGGCGCGATCTCCCCCTCCTCCCCCTCTGCAGCCCCTTGAGGCGGCGGCAGCCTGCGAAAGCTCACGGGCCGTCCGCCGGTTTCGAGATGGCAGACCGTGCATGTAAGGGCACGGCCGTGCATGTTGAGAAAGGCCCTGGCGGTCGCACTCTTGCCGTGGGGCCACGGGCCGTGACAGATCGAGCATAGCCGCCTCCTGAGCGGCTCGCTCCGCCGCGGCCTCTTGTGGAAGGGCCGCACGGCCGGCTCGTCCGGGGCTTCCACCCCTTTGTGGTCGCGCACCTTCCGGCGCGACTTCTCAAGCTGCGCGGCGGCAGGTTCGTACTCCCTCATCGTTACGGCCAGGCTCCCGGCGCAAAGGGCCGGGCCGGCGCCCATGAGGCAGGTGACGGCGAGCGCGGCGACAAGCCGCGCCGCCCCGGAGGCCGAAGCGAAGGGCTTCACCGCCCGCCCCCCTTCTCCCCTCTCCTCAGGACCCGCTTCCTGAAGGCAGCGGAGCCGATAAGCGATACAGGCCGCCTGCCGCCGAGGATGTCTCTCGCCATGGCCGCCGAACCTGCCGCCGCGATGATGGCCGCCAGCATGGCGAGCGCCCCGCCCGTCCTCAACCAGTTGGAGTCGAGCCTCCCGGAGCCTGGGCGGAGATCACCGGGCTCCACGGCCACCAGATCAAGCGAGTGTACATCGCTCCTTACGAAAGCCGCGGCAAAGGGTGAAGAGGCATGGGCGTGGCAGCCGGCGGCGGCGCAGGTCTTGGCGAGGTTACTGTCGTGGGTGGTCGAGAGACTGTCGTCGCGGCTCCGGATCTCGTGGCGGCGGCGCGGCGGGGCGTGGCAGTCGTTGCACGAGGGGGCGAGCCGACTTCCGGCGGCGGCGAGCTTTCCGTGGAGCGTCATGGCGTAGCTCTTCGAAGCGAGCACAAAACGCCTCGAAGCCTTGCGTCTTCGGCCCGCGGCCTCGTCCTCGCGCTCCACCTTCTCCATCATGGCCTCGTCGGCGTGACACTGGTCGCACTGCCTGTTTTCCTCGTCCTTGGAGACGGTCCGTCCCATGAGCCGTCGCAGTACGTGGCCCGTGTAGACGCCGCGCCATGACCGGCCGCCGTGGCAGTGGGCGCACTCCCTGTCACAGTCGGGAAAGGCCTCCCGGAAGCGCTCCACAGCCGCCTCGCTCATGTAGGAGACGTTGCCGTGGCAGCGCCTGCACGAGGGGAGCAGCTCCTCTTCGGACTCCTCCACGCGGCCCGCCGCCGTGAAGCCGTCGACGCGGCCCCTGCCGTGGACAGAGCGCCTGAACTCCTTCACCACGTCCCTGTGCGAGTAGCGTCTTCCGGTGGACGGCTCGATCACATGGCAGAGGGCGGAGCAGTCGACACCGCCCTTGTTCGGGTCGTGCGGATACTCGTCGAGACCTGCGTGGCAGTCCGAGCAGGGGAGAGCGCCGTGTATGGAGCCGTAGTAGTGGTCGGAGTCGATCGTGGCGACCCGCAAAAGCCCCCGTTCATCGAGGTACTCCAGTCCCTCGACGCCGTGACACACCATGCAGCCGTCGGGGTCGGTCTTTCTCGCCGCATCGGCCCCGGTCGCGTACACGAAGAGCGCCGCGAGACCGGCGAGCACGGCAAGCCATATCCTGCGCCACAGGATAGGGGCCGATGCGCCCGGCCGGGCCGCCCGGACGGCCTCGGCGGCACCGACGGCCGCTGCCGCCTTGCCCCTCTTTTTGGGGGAGAGCACGAGATACTCCATGGCCCCGGGCCTGCAGACCTCCACGCACTCCTGACAGGACATGCACGAGAGCTGATCCACCACGGCCCTGGAGTCCTCCATCTTCACGGCGCCGCACATGCAGACGTCGGCGCAGAGCGTACAGCCCGTGCAGCGTCCCCTGTCCACCCTTATGCGCCTTGTAAAACGAAACGTCGCGCCAGCGCGGTTCACCAGGGCGTCTATGGCGCCGATGGGACAGAGAAGAGAGCAGTAGGCGCGCCCCTTGCTGGCAAGGAAGCCGAGCAGCGCAACGAGCGCAACGTTGGTCATGCCCACGGGCGAGAGGAGGAAGGCCCTCGCCGCCGAGCCCCCCGAAGCGGCGTCGAAGAGCCGGGGCATGACCAGGAAGTTGCACAGCGCGCAGGCGCTTACGGCCAGGACCGGCATGGCCGCCACGTAGAATGTGAAGTAGCCGTAGCGTATGGGCACCTGATCGAGGACGCGGTACTCTATCTTGAACCTCGCCGGGAGCACCCGGCTTACGAGTTCCGAAAAACCGCCTACGGGACAGACGAAGGCGCACCAGAGCCGCCCGAAAAGAAAGGTGACGACCGCCATGACAAAGACCAGCGCCACTCCCGCCGGGTAGACCGAGAGCCTCACGGCCGCATCCGCCCACTCAAGCCCTGGCTGATAGAGGAAAAAACGCCTCATGCACAGCGCCCCGCAGAAGTCCTTCGCCCCGAAGAGACCCGGCACCACAGAAAAGGGAGGGAAGAAGAGCAGACACGAGGCCATGATGAGCAGGTAACGGAAGAGCCGCACCGACGCAAGGTCTGCAAGTCTGAAGGAAAGCAGGCGCATACCGTCTTACGGGGCTTAACCCTCCGGCTAAGGGTCGTTCCCCCTCTCTCGCTCGAACGAAAAGTCGTGGCAGGCGAGACAGAGCGACCCGTCGCGGGCCCTGAGGCGAAGGAGCACCTCTTTTTCCACCTTCCGGTAGGGTGGAAGAAGATATCCCGAAAGGCCGCTCTCTTCGGCGAGCCTCGCCACCCTCTCCTCCTTGTCGGCCCTCACGACCGCGCTCCAGGGGCTCACGGCGTAGACGATCCCTTTTGCCACATCGACTTCGGCGGCCTGGGCCGCGGCCGGAGACTCCCTGTCGAGCACCCCCGGCTCGTGGGGATTGTGACAGGTGACGCAGGCGATCCTCCCCTCGCCGTCGAGGGGCAGCAGGAGCTTTTTTTCCTTCTCGCTCCTTCTCATGCGCCCGGCCATCTCCTCGGAGGGCTTTACGAGGTGGTTCCAGGCGTTAAGATGCGGTGTCTTCAGGTGGCACCCCGTACAGAGGTCTTCGATGGGAAGGCGAAGGCGCAGGTCGCCGCCTCGCTCGAAGCGCCGGGGATCGAGCGCTTCTTCGTGGCAGTAGAGGCACGTCTGCTTTACGGGCCTCCCGGAACGGTCGAGCATCCTGTGGATGTTGTTTCTGCGGTAATCCTTTCTCTCGTGGCACTTGAAGCAGAAATCGGAGAGCCGCTCATAGGGGCCGCCGAGCAGGAAGGTGGGCGCGTTCTTCTCCACCTCTTCGACGCTCATCTCCTCTATCCTCTCGATGCCGTGACAGCTCCCGCACACAAGCCTTCGCCCTCCGCCGAGAGGCAGCTCGTCGGGGACTTCCATCCACTGCGGCACGCGCACGCCCGTGGGGTGCATGTGGAGCGAGCCGAACCCCCTCTTGTCCGCGCCGAAGGCGCCGGGGCAGAGCAGCAGCGCCGCCGCCGTGACGACGAGAACCTTCACATCCCGCCCCCCGCGGCCTCGCCGTGGCTGTGGCAGAGGCGGCAGTCGGCGCCCACCTCGTGGACGCCGGCAAGGCCGTTGGATGCCGCTGTGCCGCCGGCGTCGACGACCGTCTCCATGGAGTGGCAGAGCACGCAGAGGGTGGAGAGGTCTCCGCCCCGCGTGTCGACCCTGTAGGCCGCGGCGCGAAAGCCCGCATCGAGACCGCGCGCGCCGGAGCGCGAATCGTCAATGATGAACGCCCTGTTCAGTGAGCCGTGCACGTTGTGGCAGTCGCTGCAGGGGAGGACCGACCTGTAGGAGTAGCCGCTTCGAAGCCCCCTGTAGATGCCGGTGCCCGTGCCGTCTACGAAGCCGTGGCGGTCGATTCGGGTGTAGTTGTCGGCCATGGCCACGAGCGGGTCGTTTCGCGCCGTGCCCTGCAAGCCGAAGCCCTGGGGCTGCTCCACCCGGTTGTGGCAGCGAAGACAGAAGTCGGCCTCGTGGCGATAGGGTCCTCCGCCCGCCGCCGGATAGAAGGTCAGGTCCGTCGAGAGCTCGAAGGTTCCGTCCATGTCCGCCGAGTCGTGGCAGACGATGCAGTGCCGGTCGGAAAGCGGTCCAATCTGGGCGGAGCCGGATGCGAAATTGTGGCCGTAGCCTCCGGCGCCCTCTCCGAGCTGGTGGGGACGGCCCTTCATGTCGGCGTCGTTGTGGCAGATGACGCAGCGGCGGGGCCCGCCCGTTCCGTTGTCGCCGTGGCAGCCCATGCAGGTCGCATAACCCTTCTCCTCGACGATGAGACGCAGCGCAGCGCGCACATCCACGTGGAGGGTGGAGAGCGGATGGCAGAGCTCGCAGGCCGAGAGTCCCCACCCCGCCCCCGCGCCGCCGTGGTCGGGTCCGACTACAAGTCCCCTGGCCGCTGCGGCGCCGGAGCCCGTGGCGTCGGGACCGGGACCGCCGCAGCCCGCTGCCAGGACAAAGAGGACAAAGAGCCAGTTCCTCGCTTCAGCGCCCCCTTTCATGGCACCTCCTGCAATAGGCCGCGCCGTGGCAGGCGCCGCAGCGGGCGGTCTGCAACCGGCCGGCAAGACCGTGGGAGAAGCGAAAACCGAGGACGTGCACCCTGCGCCTCGAAGCATCGCGCCTGAAGTGGCAGTCCGTGCAGAACGAGGCGTTCACATGACAGCGGGCGCAGTCTTCCTTGTCGGCCACGGCCTCGACGCCGTGGCGGGTGCTGAAGTCGAATCCGTGGTCCCGGGGCCTCACGGTCTCGGGCCTTCTGTGGCAGATACTGCACAGGCCGGGGGCCGACACCTCGACGAGGTGGCAGCGGTGGCAGACGGCCTTGAGCGGCTCGTTCGATATGACGGTGAGGCGCTCGACGAGCCTGACGTTCCTTGCCCCCTCGAGGGGCGAGAAGGGATGGCAGGCCATGCAGAGATCCCCCCTCCTCTCCATCACCTCCATGTGGAGCTTGTGTGGATAGTGGAGGTCGGCTCCTTCCCTGCGCTCCTCCCACCACTTCTTCTCTCCGCCCCCGTCTCCGGCGGCGCGCACCGCCCCACCGGCCCCCGCGACGAGAACGAGGGCCGCCGCGAGAAGCGGCACGCAGACCGCCTCAATAGAGCGAAACACGCCTTGCAACACCGGCCCACACCCTGTACTCGTCGACGGAATCGACGTTGAAGACAGCCGCGGCGGCGGCCCTGAGAAAGACGCCGCCTCCCATCATCCTCTGAAGCTCCGCCTCCACGCCGGCTACGACGTCTTCTCCTTCCAGGAGCCTGTAGCGCCGGAAGAGCCCGGCCGTAAGCTCCAGGACCGTACGCGCCGTTACGTGAAGACGCGAGGCCCCGATCAGTGCCGCGCTGCTCTCCGAGGCACGCCTCATGTACTCTGCGGAGACGTGGAGTTCCACGTCGCCGGAGAGCCCTATCCTCAGCCCCCCGGAGACGGCCGCGCCGTCGCCGCCCGCCTCCTTCATCACGTACCTGAGCCGGCCGTAGGAGCGCGCTGCGGCGCCGCGGTGTTCGCCGTAGAGACCGAGCGTCTCTTCACGCCCGGGAGAGAGGGCGGCGGCGAGCCGGTGGCGAAGGGGGACGCCCGCGCCGTTGAAGCCGAAGAAGAGCGGTCTGTCGTAAGAGTACTCCACGGCCATGAGCAGGTCCCCGGAGACGTGCTCCTCCATGTTCACCGTGGCCGTCTCCACTGCTCCGTCCGCATAGCCGCCGCTCGTCTCGACGAGACGTCCCCTTGCCCACAGGGCGGCGGACCAGAGAAACCTCTGCCGCCATCCCTGCTGCTCGAAGAACTCGCAGCCCACACGTCCCTCCATGCCGGCCCTGCCGCTCCCCCTCGGACGGCCGTAGCCCGCGGCCCCTTCAAGGCCGACCACCGGGTCTGCGTCGCGGGTCCGTACAAAGGACTCGACGCTGGAGGCCACGCCGCCGTAGAGACCGAACCACCGTCCGCCGTCGGTGCGCACCGAAAGACCGTCGAGCAGGTAGAACCCCCTGCCGTCCGCCCTCTCCATGCGCCCCGCCTCAACGGTCGCAACAGTGCCGACGCGCCTTCCAAGGCTCATCCTGTAGACGTCCACGCCCTTGCCGTAACCGGTCAGAAGCAGCGAGGCTCCGAGCACACCGTCCACACCCGCTGTAAGGTCCCTGTACGAGACGTCGACACGCTCTTCGGCGTAGGGTCCGATCCCTCCCGGCGCGGCGTCGACTCCCACGATGGTCTCGACCTCTCCGTCAAGGCCCGCCCTGGCCCTGCCGGCGGGCATCGAGAGGAAGAGGGCGAGGCAGGCGGCGGTAAACAGCCGTCTCACCCGCCCCGGAAGGTCCGGGTACGCCCCTTGAGCCTTGCCCAGAGGGCGAGTGAGGCGGCGGGCACGAGGCAGGCGCCGCAGCCCGTGCAGAAGCCGCCGGCCGGCACGGCGCACAGTGAGGCGAAGGCCGATGCCCCGGCGGCGACGGCGCCGCCGCAGACAAAGGCCCTCGCCTTGAGCCCTGTGAGAAGAGACCTCACCGCTCCTCCCGGCCCGCAAGCGCGGCCCGCCGCCTGCGCAGCACGAGAGCCGAAGCCGTCAAGACCGCCGCCGCGGTCAGGACCATGACCTTCCCGGCCGTACCGAGCTTGACCGTGAACCACGCCGCGGCTATGAGCGGCCAGAGCATGACCCTCGCAACGGCCCGCGCACCGTCGTGGTCGGCTATCCAGTCGGCAAGAGGCGGACTCAGCCTGTAGTAGAGGTCGACGAAGGCCCTGCCTGCGGCGTTCTCAAGGAGCACCTCGTCGCGGAAGAGCCGCAAAAGCCTTACGTAGCGCTGCTCGTAGGAGCCGAATGCGGCCGTTGCTATGAAGCATCCGCCGCCTCCCGAAGAGGACGAGGACGACGTGGAGACCGGAGAGACCCGGTTGTTCGAGTCCGCTATGCCGTAGTAGCTCAGATGGCTGGTGAGAAAGACGATGTAGCCGTCGTCTCCGTTCGATGCGGGCTCGACGGCGAGGACCGAGCTCTTGTCTACGGCGCTCCATGTGGCGCCGTCCGACGACGTCACTATCCTCACCTCGTCGAGGTTCGTGTTCGTCCCCCTGTAGGGCAGCTTGACGACCACAGCCTTGCCGGCAAAGCTCGTCATCTTCGTGCTCGACGGGCCGTAGGCGTCTATGCTGAAGAGCCCGCTGTCCAGGGCGCCGTAGGCCGACGCCGGGTTCTTCTCGTAAAGCGAGCTGTCGGCGAGAGAGACGGCGAGGCGCGCCCTGGAGAATATCATCTCACCGTAGGAATCGGCGTCGGCCATGACGGCCACGTTCCTCACCAGCTTGTCACCGTAGTTGGCCATGAAGAGGTAGAGCCTGCCGCCCGGAAACAGCGGCGCAAGGGCCGAGAGATGGGCGCCGTTGAAGACGCCGGCGGCGCCGACGGCCGAGCTCACCGCCATCTGCCTTGCCGGTATGCGGACCGACGTGGCCCTGGCGGCCCCGAGTATGGAGAGCGAGGGGTCTATCTTGGACTCGTAGAGGATGTCCGAGACGTTCTCGGTGACGAGCCCCGAGGAGTCGACCTTCATGTATGGCATGCCGAGCACGACGACGCCCTCGTCGACGAGCCTCTTGTCGGGAAGCCGGGTGATCTTCCTGACCACCTTGGAACCGAGCAGCCCGTCGGGCGAGACCAGCGAACTGAACGAACCGTCCTGTTTCCTGTTGTGGCACTCGGCGCACTGGAGGGCCGAGGCGGCCGAACGGGTGTTATGGTTCATCACATACTGGTTCGACTCGATCCAGACCATCACGGTGTCGGGGTTGGAGTAGCCCTTGGAGGCGAGAAGTCCGTCGTAGGCCTGCTTGAGCGCCTTGTAGCCGTCGTAGTCCCCGGGCTCTCCGAAGCGATAGGAGCCGTGAGAGAGCCTTGCGCCCACTGTAGCGAGCACGTTGCCGGTGGCGGGATCGACAACCTGCCCCACCTTCTTGCCGGAGCCGTCGGTCGTGAGCCTGAATACGCCGTCGCGCTCCGTCTTCGTCAATATGTGTCCGCTCGTCTTGTCCTTCCAGTAGTAGCGCACGCGGGGGTTGTACGGCACTATGCGAAGGGCCCCGTCCTCCTCGATGCGGTAGCGGTACATTATCCTGAGCGGCTTGCCCCTGGCCTTCTTGCGCGTTATGTGGCAGGCCTGGCAGGAGATGACGTCCAGATGGGTCCGGGTTATCTTGGAGAGCTCGTTCCTGGGATAGCCCGCCAGGTCGCCGGCCAGCCTCCAGCGCTCGAGATGGGCCTCGGCCATGTCCTTATGGCCCGACGGTATGGCCGGGTTGGGGGCGTCGTTGTGACAGTAGCGGCAACTGCGGGCGTTGGGACGGTAGTCGAGGTCGTTGCGGGCGTCCATGTCGGAGTTGCCCTTCATGAGATTGTGGTCGGCGTCGAGGTCCGTGTTGCCCCAGGCCGCACGGAAGTAATTGCGGGCGTGGCACGCGCCGCAAGAGTCGATCTTGCGGGACTCGCCGTTGGGCTCCGTCCAGGTCTTGCCCTTGTGGACGTCGTAGGTGTAGGTCTCGATGAAGGTCCCGTCGGAGCTGTAGAGCGGCTCGGCCTGCTTGCCGAAGCCGTAGAAGCCGCGGCGAGAGTTGCTCGTGCGGTGGCAGAGCATGCAATTGTCGTTGCCGCTGAAGCGGAGCATGGGGATCGTCACCTTGCGGTCCGAGTCGAAGGCCGCGGGATTCCACTTTATGATCGGCCCGCCGCCCGAGATATCGAGCTTGTAGGCGGGCTTTACCCGCGAGTGTCCGCCCCTGTCGGCCTTCTTCGAGAACGTGAGAAGCGAGACGTCCTTGCCCGCATCCCCCGTGGTGTTGAGGTTTATGAACTCCAGCACGGCCGAGGCCATGTAGCGGAAATAGCCGCCCGAGGCCAGCGTCCTGCGGAGGGTTCTGAAATGGTCGAGCGCGCTGCTCGACTTGTCGGAGCGGTCGTTCTTGCCCAGAAGGGGATCGAACTTCCTGAGCGCCGAGAAGTCGCCGTGACAGATCATGCAGTCGTTCTCGGCCACACCGCTCTTTTTCCAGTCCCACCGCGATACCGTATCCGTCGGGGCAGGCCTGTTGTCGCTTGTGGTGCCGCGGTTATAGTAGTCTCCGTCATAGGGAGTCACCGTGGAGGGGTCTTTCCGGTCGTAGCGCGTGCCAGTGCGGTCGTACTCCATCCAGCCGCCGCCGGGGTGGCAGCCCGAGCACCGCAGTATCCAGCCCGCCGCGCCGCGGTCGGCAAAATCCTTCTCGCTCGAGTTCTTCTTCTTTGCCAGCACCTCCGGGTTGCTTCCGCCCATGCAGGCGTAGCCGCCGAAGTAGCCGGGCGAGACGAGGTGCTCAAGGCCGATCTTCTTTCCGAAGTCGTCGCTCGCCTCGTCGCGGCCCATCTGGAACTTATAGGCCGAGCTTATGGCGTCGTAGTCGTGGCAGCCCACACTGCCCGCGGAGTTGCCGCAACTGTTGCGGGGGCTGTAGGGTTTGCCGCTGTCGAGTACGTGTCTTCCCTCCTCGTCCACCAGGGCTATGGGAATGTGGTCCACCGTGGAGACTGCCAGGGCCGGCGCGTTCCACGGGAGCGAAGCCGCCGCGACGAGCGCCGCCGCTATAAAAGCGACGACAAGACGTTCTTTAGCACCCATATATCTTCTCCTTCATTGCAAGAAAGTGTGTGGCGTGGCCGTTTCAGCGCCGACCGCGGTGTGTTGCGCGCAGGGGCGCCGCCTTCTCTCCCGCAGTCTCCCTGAGGGGACACCGGCGCGGACGAAGGCATTGCCGCAGGGTCTCCGCGAAAGACCGCGGAGACGGCCTTCGGCAACGAAGCCATGGCTGTAGCCGCCTGACGGAGAGAGGGCCGCCTTTCCCTCAGGCGCTCAAGGTATCTCTGGAAAGAAGAATGGAAGTTCTTGGAGGTCTTTCGTGCATGCAGGAATGGGCCGCCGGGGCCTTTACGCAGCGGCGGCGGGCCCCCGAAGGCGCCGGTGAATGGAGCAGCGCACGGGCGGACGGGAGCGCCGTGAGCTGAGCGCCCCTGTCGATGGATTTCACGGCATGGCCGCAGTCGCACTCGATTACAGGCACGGCTGAGGCAGGCCCGTGCGGGCGGGTATGGTCCCCGGCCATGCGCGGGCAGGCAGCGCCGTCGTGGCAGGGAGAGCCCGGGCCGCTTCCCATCCGCCTGGCCGCGTCGTGGTGGTGGCCGTGGCCTGCGGCATGGGAGGGCGGACAGCAGTAGCTTGCGTTGAGCAGCGCAAGGCCGCAGAGCAAGGCTATGGAGACGACGATCCTCTTCACTGCGGATAGAGTCTCCAGCGGCGCGTGGTCACTTCGAGTTCCTCTTCAGGTACTCCAGTATGGCGGAGCGTTCCTCTTCGGTGAGCGGCTCCATCCGCCTGTGCTTCATCTGCCGCTCCATCACCTCGAGCATGTGCTCCCACTGGGCGGCGGTGTGGCGCTTGGGGTGGGCAATGGCGTGACAGGAACCGCACTTCGACCTGTAGAGGGCCGCGTCGGAGGAGCTGGGCTCCGGCAGGGGCGTGGGCCTTGCGACACAGCCGGCCAGGGCCGCGGCGGCGGCGATGGTGAAAAGCGTCTTCTTGAACATTTATGTCTTCCTCCTTGGATAACTTTGTCGGGACGGCGGGGACCTCAGAAGCCGAGTCTTGCCGCTCCCTGACGCTCCCCGCCCATGTAGCGGATGCTCGACGGCGTGGGGAGCTCCAGGTACCAGGTGAACATGACCCTGTAGTCCTCCTCCATCTGCGGGCCGTTGAGGTCCTGGTAGACGGGCACGCCGAAGTCGATCTCCACTATCTGGAGCGGGAAGGGCTGCCACTGGAGGCCGGCCGTCACCGACACCTTGTTGCCGCCGTAGTTGTCCGGGTCGTAGAGCGGCGTGGCGTAAGGCGAAGTCGGGTCTCCCTGGGTGGCGCGGCCGGACGCTCCGCTTGCAACGCTGTCCATCTCGCCGCGTATCCCGCCCCACGAGCGGCCGCCGAGCTGGAGCTGGGCCACGAGGTCGTAGCGCAACTGGTACATGGCGTAGAGGTCGAGGGTGAGCTCGTCGCCGAGACGCCAGTCGCGGGAGTTGTCGTAGAAGCGGGCGGTATAGATCAGGTTTGCGCCCCACCACAGCGGCGAGGACGAACCCTGGTAGAGTATGCCGACCTTGGGATCGAAGGTGCCGGAGCCGAGCTGCATGGAGTAGGGCAGGAGCTCGGCGCGCCGCGTGGCGACGGGGTGTGTCCTGTTGAGCTCGTTTATGGAGCCCGTCGGAAGGCTCAGGCCCAGCAGAAGCGAAACCTGGCTCGTGGGCACGAGCGGATCGTCGGCATGGAGCCTGTACTTGGCCATGACCATGGTGTCGGCCATGCCCTCGCTCTCCATGGTGAATCCGTCCTTGCCCGTCATGGACTTCATCATGGAGTTGAACTCCATGTCCATGTCGTTTCGCCGCCACATGAACATTATGCCGCCGAAGAAATCGTCGGTGAAGCTGAAGCCCGCGGCCATGTTGACCATCGTCATGTCCATCCCCGTGGGCACGGCCATGTACCTGCCCGTGGGCATACCCATCATGACGGGCATGCCGAGCAGGTCGTCGGCGTCGAGCCTGTCGGTGCCGTCACGCAACCCGTCCATCCTCATGAACATGGGGCCGACCTTGAAACGGAACTCGTTGGTCTCCGGCACGCCGCCTCCCAGGATGTTGAGCGGCATGTTGCCGCCGCACTTGCCGCAACACAGGCCGATGTAGGCCGAGGCGTCGGCGGCCTGGAGCAAAACGACGGCGGCCGCCAGAAGACTGACAAACGCTTTCTTCATAGATGATAGCCTCCTTGAATTGTGATCGCTCCCATCCCCAACTACAGTCACCCGCAACACTTACGCACGCCTTGTACCACAAAAAAGCCGCACCGTTCCACCAACGACACCCACAGATGACAAAGACTGCAAAACAACCATCGCAGCCGCTTTATTTCACTGAGGGAACCTTTTTGTAAAAAGGTTCCCTCAGACTCCCTCCAAAAACTTTTAATGCGAGTTGGTTTCCCCCTGTTTTGCTATGCAAAACAGGGGGAAACCAACTCGTATTGA
>DRME01000113.1 GCA_011375175.1 Deltaproteobacteria bacterium
GTAAAAAGGTTCCCTCAGACTCCCTCCAAAAACTTTTAACGCCCTGCGGTTCATCCCGATTTTGCAAGCAAAATCGGGATGAACCGCAGGGAATTAAAAGTCTTTGAAGGGGGTCTGGGGGAAACTTTCTACAGAAAGTTTCCCCCAGGGTAATTAATCATGGTTTCCAAAAACTTCCCTCAGGAAGTGAGTCAGAGTTTCTTTGAGGAGGGTGTCCCTCTTTCTTTGCCATGCTCCAGGGTTACAATGAAAACGTCGTCTACCGGGGCGAGACCTACCACGTGCAGACCGAGGACGGCGGGGAGCGCAACCCGGTCATAACGACGCTCGTCTTCAAGGGCGGCGCCATACTCGCCTCGAAGAAGACGAGTTACGCGGACATAGTGGGTTCCGACAAGCTCGGGCAGGCGCTGCGCGAGATAATGAGCGAGCAGCACGGCGAGCTCATCGCCGCCGTGAAGGCCGGCCGTTTCGACGGCCGGCGGGAAGACGGCGCGGCGCCGGCGAAGGGCGCCGCCGGCGGTGAGGCGCCGCGGTCCCGGGCGGGCGCCGTGGGGGCCGCGCCTCCGGCTTCGCGGAAAGAGAAGCAGTCCGAGGCGGCCGACAACGGTCTCGACGAAGTGATAATGAAGTATCTCTCGCTCGACGGCGACGGGAGTTGAGCGGAGAAGCCCCGCCTCCACCCTCCATTTCCGGCATCCCGCGTCCCATGCCCCATGGGCGGCCGGGACATTACGACCGTGGAGAAGATAACTCGACATGACAGTAAGGGCCGTAAGGGGATTCAACGACATACTGCCCGGCACGACGGAAGTGTGGCGGCGCATAGAGGATGAGGCCGCGGCCCTCTTCCGAGCCTACGGCTTCTCGGAGATCAAGGTGCCGGTCGTCGAGAGGACCGAGCTCTTTGCGCGCTCCATAGGCGAGGCGACGGACATCGTCGAAAAGGAGATGTACACCTTCCGGGACCGCCGGGGCGATTCGCTCACCCTGCGGCCCGAGGGGACGGCGCCGGTGGTGAGGGCCTACATCGAGAACAAGCTCTACACGGCGCCGGTGACGAGACTCTTCTACGGGGGGCCCATGTTCCGTTACGAGCGTCCCCAGAAGGGGAGGTACCGCCAGTTCCACCAGATAGGGGCCGAGGTCCTTGGCGACGGCAGTCCCTGGATCGACGCCGAGACGATGGAGATGGCCGTGCGTCTCTTCGAGCGGCTCGGCGTGGAAGGGGCGGAGCTCCATGTCAATACTCTGGGGTGCGCGCAGTGCAGGCCGGGCTACAAGGCGGCGCTCAAGGACTTTCTTGACGCCCGGTCGGAGCGGCTTTGCGCCGACTGCCGCCGCAGGATGGAGACCAACCCCCTCAGGGCCCTTGACTGCAAGGTCCCGGCCTGTGTGGATGCCACGGCCGACGCCCCGGCCCTGACGGATCACGTCTGCCGGGAGTGTGCGGCTCACTTCGACGAGGTGCGCCGCTATCTCGCCCTCCTCGACGCTTCCTCTACCGTCAACCCGCGCATGGTGCGGGGCCTCGACTACTACACGCGGACGACCTTCGAGATAACGGCCGCTGGGCTGGGGGCCCAGAACGCCGTGGCCGCAGGAGGCCGCTACGACTCGCTGGTGCGGGAGCTGGGCGGACCGCAGACACCGTGTTTCGGCTTCGCCCTCGGCATGGAAAGGCTCTCCCTCGTGCTGGGAGAGCGCCCGGCGCCGCCCTCGCCGCTCTACTTCATCGCCCTGGGGCGGGAGGCCGAGCGCGCCGGGACGGAGCTCGTGCGGGGCCTCAGGAGCGCGGGGCTCACGGTCGTCACCGACTACGGCGAGGGATCGCTGCGCTCGAGGATGAAGCGGGCCCACCGCCTCGGCGCAAGCCGCACGCTCATCCTCGGCGACGACGAGCTCTGCCGGGGGGTGGTGACCGTGAAGGAGATGGCCACGGCCTCGCAGCAGGCGGTCCCGCTCGCCGAGGCGGTTTCAAGGCTCGCCGGCGCAATGGAAAGCCGCGGCGCACAGGCCCCGAAGGAGACGGTATGATGGGCCAGGCCATGATGCCGATGAACTTCATGGGCGCCTTCGTCATATTCCTCTGCGTGGCCCTGGCGGCGTTGTTTGTTCTCTGGCTCGTGCTGCCCTTCTCGGTCTTCGGCGTGAAGGACCTGCTCAGGGAGCTCATCGCCGAGCAGAAGAAGACCAACGAACTCCTCAAGGCCGTGATCGAAGACTCCGAAAAGGAGCAGGGACGCGGCGATTACGGCGACTTCCCGCCTCCCGGCGATATGGGACGCAGGGGAACTCGAAGAGACTCCGATTGATCGCCTCGGGGGAAACTTTATCGAGAGGGGCCGGGGGAGCGGGGGGGTGCCGCGGCCCCCGTCACGGGAGCTTCGATTTCCCTGCGGCTCCTTTCGATCTCGCCTGCCGGTTCGAGGGGATCGGGAGGCGTTGAAGGTTTTGGAGGGAATATCCTCGCGGGCCGACATGCGCGTGGGTCCTGGCGACCTTTGATAGTAGGATAATGGCGAAAAAGAGCCTTACCCTGGAGTTCGTGGCCGAGCTTCTCGAGGCCCGGGGCCTCATGGACGGGGCCCAGCGAAAGGAAGTCGCCATACGCGGCGAGACCCAGCGGGCCCGGCTCCAGAAGGCCCAGGAGTCGCAGTACTCGGGCCTCAACCTCCAGACCATTCACCAGCGCGTATCGCCGGCCGAGGTCATAGCCTCCTTCGAGTTCGAGATACCGGGCGGCGGAGGCAGGATACTGACCGAAGACAGGATCACCGAGGCCATAGCCGACGAGGTGGGCCTGCCCTACAAGAAGATAGACCCCCTTAAGCTCGACTTCGACCTCGTCACCTCGCGCATACCCAGGCCCTTCGCCCAAAAGCACCTCATAGTGCCCGTCGACGAAAGGGACGGCGCCGTCATACTCGCCGTGGCCGACCCCTTCGAGCTCGAGGCCGTCGACAACCTGACGCGCACGACCCGCATGAAGGCGAGCCTCGTTCTCAGCTCCAAGTCCGACATCCTCAAGATAGTGCGCGAGTTCTACGGCTTCCGCACCTCCGTGGCCGCCGCCCAGCGGCACAGAAGCCTCACGCCCGAGCTCGGCAACCTCGAGCAGTACGTTAAGCTCAAGGGCTCGACCGAGATCGAGGCGACGGACCAGCACATCGTCAGCGCCGTCGAGTACCTCCTGCGCTACGCCTACGACCAGCGGGCAAGCGACATCCACATAGAGCCCAAGCGCAACAAGTCGGTCGTCCGCCTCCGCATAGACGGCGTACTCCACACGATCCACACCATACCGAAACCGGTCCACCCCTCCATAGTCTCGCGCATAAAGATGCTCTCGCGCATGGACATAGCCGAAAAGCGCCGTCCCCAGGACGGGCGCATAAAGACCGACTACATGGACCGCGAGATCGAGCTGCGCGTCTCCACCCTCCCCACGGCCTTCGGCGAAAAGGTCGTCATAAGGATATTCGACCCCGACATCCTCTTCCAGGACCTCGGCGGCCTCGGCTTCGACGGGCAGGAGCTGCGCCTCTTCCGCTCGTTCCTGCAGAAAAAGCACGGCATCATACTCGTCACGGGACCGACGGGCAGCGGCAAGACCACGACCCTCTACTCGGCGCTCAAGGAGCTGGCCACACCGGAGGTGAACGTGGTGACCATCGAGGACCCCATCGAGATGGTCGTCGAGGACTTCAACCAGATAGGCGTTCAGCCGTCGCTGGGCGTGGACTTCGCCTCGAGCATCAGGACCATACTGCGCCAGGACCCTGACATCATAATGGTCGGCGAGATCCGCGACGGCGAGACCGCCTCCAACGCCGTGCAGGCGGCGCTCACGGGCCACCTCGTCCTCTCCACGCTCCACACAAACGACGCCCCCTCGGCCGTCACCAGGCTCCTGGACCTCGGCGTCCAGTCCTTTCTCATCTCGTCGACCGTGCTCGGCGTGATGGCCCAGCGGCTGGTGCGCCGCATCTGTCCCCACTGCAAGACCGAGCGGCCCCTTGCGGCCGAAGAGCGCCGCCACCTCGGCATCACCGACGAGGCCGCCGCCGTCTCCTACGGCCGCGGCTGCACCGAGTGCCGCGGCACGGGCTACAAGGGACGCACCGGCGTCTTCGAGATAATGGAGTTCACCGGGAAGATGCGCTCCGTCATAACCGACGACGTGCCGCTGGACAGGGTGCGGGAGGTGGCGCGGCAGGACGGCATGCGCACGCTCCGGGAAAACGCAATCAAAAAGATGCTCCAGGGCGTCACCACCTACGAAGAGGTCGCAACCGTCACGGGTTGAGCAAGCTCCGCCGCGGCCCTCCCGGTGACCGCCCCGCAGGGAGTTGAAAGTCTTTGAAGGGGGCAGGGGGGAGAATGAGGAAGATCGTATTTCAGGCGGCCGTGTTTTTTCTGTGGTGCGCCGCCGCAGGCGCCGCTCCGGCCGATATAGGGCTCATAAGTCCGTCGCGGCTCATGGGGGAGGCCGGGCGGTGGGCGATCCTCGACGCCCGGCCTCCCAGGCTGTGGAGGGCGGGCCACATACCCGGTTCGTGGAATTTTTACTGGGAGGAGCTTACGAGGACGGACTCCCGCGGCGTGCCTTACCGCCCGCTCGAGGCCGGGGAGCTCGCGGCGAGGCTCGGGGCCATGGGCATAGACGAGGATACGCCGGTGGCGGTATACGGCGACGCCGACAGGAGCTGGGGCGGCGAGGGCTGGGTCATCTGGGTGCTCGCCTCCATGGGGCACAGGGCGCCGCTGCGTCTTGTCGACGGCGGCGTATCGGCTTGGCGGGCCGCCGGCGGAGAGCTCACCACGGCTGCGCCGGCTGCGGGCCTGGAAAAGAGCTACACCGTGAGGCCGAGGGTCGAGCTCGACATATCGACCGAAGAGCTCGAAGAGGGGCTCGAGAACTTCTCGGTCGTCGATACGCGCTCCACCTTCGAGTGGCTGCGCGGGGCGGTGCCAGGGGCCGCGCACATAAGCTGGAAAAGATTCTTCAGCGGACGCCACCGCCGCCCGCTCGACGCCGCCGCACTCAGGGCCCTGCTGCGCAGCGGCGGCGTGGACCTGTCGCGGCCCGTCGTCTACTACTGCGCCGGAGGGGTGAGGTCGGCCTGGGCGTGGCTCGTCCATACGCTCGCGGGCCTGCCCCCGGCCCGAAACTACGAGGGCGGCTACGAGGCGTGGAAGAGGAGGCAGCCGGGCCGGTAAGACCGCCTCTCTTCCACTATCCGGGAAGAGCGGCGTCCCTTTTCAGAAGAAAAGGGCGCTCAACGATACATACTTTGATTGTAAAACTTTTTTTCATCTTTTTCGACATAAGTTCGATTGTCTTTTCCGGTCAATCGGTTATAATATGATATATTTATGAAAACTCTGATTTATTGCACTGAGGGAACCTTTTTGTAAAAAGGTTCCCTCAGACTCCCTCCAAAAACTTTTAATGCGAGTTGGTTTCCCCCTGTTTTGCAAGACAAAACAGGGGGAAACCAACTAGCATTAAAAGTTTTTGGAGGGAGTCTGAGGGAACCTTTTTACAAAAAGGATCCCTCAGTGCAATAAATCAGAGTTTTCATAAATATATCATATTATA
>DRME01000114.1 GCA_011375175.1 Deltaproteobacteria bacterium
TCGGAGAAATCTCGTTCCGCTTCAACCACAGAGACGAGGACATTTTCCCCTTGATTTACAGGCTGTTAAAGCGTACCGGCTATAACGAAATACAACAACTTTTGGTCCGGAATCGTTAGGTATTACCTTTACAAAAAGGTTCCCTCAGTGCAATAAATCGGAGTTTCCCTGGTGCTTCCCCATGCCCCCGGGAAACCGGGGGCATGGGGAAGGGTTTTAATCATGGGTCCTTCCTTGGCGCTTACCGTTTCCTTTCTGCTCTACACGCTCGGCATAGTCGTCGTCGGTCTCTACTCGGCCCGCTATGCCTCGCGCTCCACCTCCGACTACCTCCTTGCGCGCCGGGGGCTGGGGCCGTGGGTTGCGGCCCTCTCGGCGTCGGCGTCGTCGGAGTCGGGGTGGGTGACGCTGGGGCTTGTGGGCGCGGCCTTCAGCGACGGAGTCGCCGCCTTCTGGGTCGTTCCGGGCTGCCTTGCGGGCTACGCCTTCAACTGGTGGATCCTGGCACGGCCCGTGAACCGCGCAACCGCCGCGGGCGACGTCTACACCATGCCCGATCTGCTGAGTGCGCTCCTGGGCCGCTCCCTCGCGGTGCGCCTTGCCTGCGTGGCCGTCATCTTCGTCATGATGACCGCCTACGTGGCGGCCCAGTTCAACGCCGCCGGCAAGGCCTTCGAGGCCGTATTCCATGTGAGCTATCCGGCCGGCGTGCTCATCGGTGTGGCCATCGTCGTCGCCTATACCTTCACCGGCGGGTTCAGGGCCGTCGCCTGGACCGACTTTCTCCAGGGCCTTCTCATGTGGGCCGCCCTCGTCTTCCTGCCCCTCATAACGGTCGGCGAGGCCGGCGGATGGACGGCGCTCATGGAGCGGCTCGCCGCCGTGGATCCCTCGCTGGCGAGTCCCTGGGCCGGCAGGGAAGGGATGCTCGCAGCGGGGCTCGTCATCGGCTGGCTCGGCATAGGGCTCGGCTACCCGGGCCAGCCCCACGTGCTCGTGCGCTTCATGGCGGCCCGCGACGAGGCGGCCATAAGGCGCGGCCGCGTCATCGCCATGGGCTGGGGCGCCGTCGTATTCACCGGCGCCGTGGTCCTGGGGCTTGCCTGCCGGGTGCTCTTCGCCGACATCGCCGACGCCGAACAGGCCCTCCCCATAGCGGCGGTGAGGCTCCTGCCCGGCGTGGCGGCCGGCCTCATGCTCGCCGCCGTGCTGGCCGCCATATGCTCCACCGCCGACAGTCAGCTCCTCGCCGCCTCGGCCTCGCTCTCCCACGACCTCTACGCAAGGCTCACGGGAAAGGACCTCGACTCGCGCCACGTCGTCGCCATGGACCGCCTGGCCGTCATGGTCGTCGGCGCCCTGGCCATGACGCTTGCCCTCACGGAGAACAGGGTCATCTTCTCCTTCGTCCTCTACGCCTGGGCCGGCCTCGGCGCCGCCTTCGGCCCGCCGCTCATCCTTGCACTGCTCTGGGGAAAGACCACGCCGCGGGGAGCGCTTGCGGGCATGGCCGCTGGCTTTGCCACCGTAATCGTCTGGAAAAACGTCGAAGCCCTCTCGGGCTCGATCTACGAGCTGGTGCCCGCCTTCATCCTCTCGATGCTCGCCACCTGGACCGTCAGCCGCCTCGACCGCCGGGGACCAGCCGCCGCCATAAACTCGTAAGACGCTTCGTCCCCTGAAACTCGAGCAAAGGACCCCTAAAATGAAGACCTTTTCAATGGAAACCTTTTCAATCGCTACGTCGAGCCGTTGCGAGCTTGTGGAGATAACGGGCCGGGTTGCGGCCGTTGTCGAGGCCTGCGGCGCGAGCGACGGCATCGCCGTAATCTACATCCCCCATACGACGGCGGCGGTGACGATAAACGAGAACGCCGACCCCTCGGTTGCGCGGGACATCGTGATGAAGACCTCCAAGCTCGCCGAGCGTCGTGACCGGGACTACACCCACGGCGAGGGCAACTCCGACGCCCACGTGAAGGCGTCGATGCTCGGAAGCTCGGAGACGGTGATAATCGAGGAAGGGAGGCTGCGGCTCGGCACCTGGCAGGGCATATTTCTCGCCGAGTTCGACGGGCCGAGGAACAGGCGCGTATGGGTGAAGGTGATCAGCGGTTGAGCGACGCCGACGCGGCGTTAGGGCCCCAAAGTACGCGCAGGTCGAAGTCCGTGCGGGCGTCGAGCCTGCTTGCGACCCTGCTCACGGCGAACCCCTCCTTCTCGGTGTCCCTCATGCGCGGCTCGTCGTAGGGCGCCCCGACGGGGTCGACGACGGCGGCGACCACCGGGCAGTGGGCCTTGTCGCCGCGGCGGGTCACCACGCCGACCTCGCCGTTTTCGAGACGCACGAAAAGGCCCGGCGGATACACGCCCATGCGCTTTACGGCCGTCGCCGCTATCTTCTCCTCGAAACGCCGCCCGCCGGCAAGGTATATCTCGCGCATGGCCCTGTCGGGCGGGATGCCGCGGCGGTAGCCCCGCCCCGCCACCTTGGCGCAGTAGAGATCGCCGGCCGAGAGTATGCGGGCGCTTATGGGTATGCGGTCGCCGCTCAGCCCATCGGGGTAGCCGGAGCCGTCGAGGTGTTCATGGTGGCAAAGCACGGCATCGAGCCACACGGTGCTCGCCACACCGGCCTCTTCAAGGAGCCGGTGCGATACCCGCGGATGCTCCATTATGGCCTTTCTCTGCTCGGCCGAGGGCAACCCCCTCTGAACGTAAAGCTCCTCCTGGAGCTCGTTCATGCCGAGGTTCATGGTGAGACAGGCCGCCAGTACGGGGAGGCGCGCCTGCTCGGCCCAGGGCATGTACTTCATTACGACCTCGCAGAAGACGGCCGTGTCCACGGGATGGACGACGGTGTAGCGCCCCTCCCTCATGACGAAGAGGGTGGCCAGCGCCGCATCCTCGTCGATGGCGCAGGCCCGCTGCAACTCCCTGCCTATGGAGACGATCTCTATGACGAAGTCGCGGGTGAAGTGATCGCGCTCGAAGAGCCCGGCGAGCCTCTCTCTCAGCCTCTCTATGATGCCGAAGGGGGTGTTTTTCATCGCCTCGGCCTCGAGTCTCGCCTGGCGGGCGGTGAACTCGTCGTGCGAGAGGTGGAAGATGCCGCGCTCGATCAGCGCATCGAGCTGGCGCCTCGTCTCGATGACATACCCCTTGCGAAGCAGAAGCCGGCCGTGCTTGTTGTAGGCGCTCCACGGCAGAGGGCGCCCAGGCACTATCTCGTCCCTGTTGACCGGTATGAGCGGCATGGTGGCGTCCGAAGTCAAAGGGTGACGGCCGGGGACCCGGAAAGCTCCGAGCGTCCTCCGCCGCGCAAACCCTCGGGTGGAAGGGGCCTGTGACCGCCTGAGCGCAGACCCCCTCCCCCCAGAGAAAAGACCCCCGCAAGGCGAAAGGCCCCTCGTCCCGGACGAGGGGGCGGCTCGGGTCGACAGGCCACCCCGTTACGATTGTTCTGTTTCATCTTCATTATATTTTCAATCCACCCCCCTGTCAACAGGCCGGTAGCTCACGGGCGATACGGTGCGGGTCCGGTCTCAGTCGAGCCAGTCGGGGAGCCAGTCGAGTCCGGTGTCCTCTTCATCGGCCTCGGGACCGTCGCCGCCTGTGGAGCGGGCGCCGGTCTCTCCGCGCCTTATGGCCTCCACGTAGTTGACTATGGAGTCTATCATCTCCTCGTCGAGGGCGCCGAACTCGGGCATGTAGCGCTCGCCCTCGGGGGCGGCCCTCCCCTTTATGTAGTTTATGATGTCCCAGCGGTTGAGCCCGTCCATCACCGAGTGATCGGTGAAGTCAGCGGGACGGTGCTCGAGCTTTTCGGCCGCCCACCCGCGGCCGTCGCCCTTTTCGCCGTGACAGTTGGAGCAGTACTTCATGTAGAGGAGATGTCCCTTTTCGAGGGGGTCCTCCCTGTAGCGTCTCTCGCGCTCCTGGGGGGTGGGGCCCTCGAGGGGGCCCTTGTCCTTCTCAAGAAGGCGGATGTAGGCCACCACGTCCCTTATCTCGTCGGGAGAGAGCCTCTCCTTCCAGCCGGGCATCTGTATGAAGGGGAACATCTCCTGGCCGTAGGCTATGCGGTCGTAGAGCTCCTGGTCGCTCAGCAGCGACATGTACGCCCTGTTGGAGAGGTCGCCGGCCCTGATCCCGCGGATCCTCGCCCCCGGGCCGTCTCCCTCGCCCTTCCAGCCGTGGCAGTTGACGCACAACGACCTGTAGACCTTCTTGCCCCTGTCCAGCGAGACCCCTGCACCGGCGCGGGGGACCGCCCAGAGCGACAGTACCGCAAGGCCGCAAACCACAAAGAGCGCCTTCCATCTCATGGTGCACCTCCTCAGCTTGATTACTCCGGGGAAAACTTCCTGCAGAAGGGCCACGGGCCCGCGTTTCCCCCTGCCCCATCGCATGGCATTCGGATATTCGGCTGTACCGGGGGTCGGCCCGCGCCGGGCGGGGTTTTTTTACGCCTTTGCGGCCCGCCCCCCGGTACAGCCCCCAGGGCAGCCGGCGCGGGCAGCCTGGGGGAAACTTTCTGTAGAAAGTTTCCCCCAGCCCCCCTTCAAAGACTTTTAATTCCCTGCGGATCACCCCGATTTTGCTTGCAAAATCGGGGTGATCCGCAGGGCGTTAAAATTTTGGAGGGAGTCTGGGGGAACCGTGGGTCTGTGACCCTTTTCAAAAAGGTTCCCTCGGGATTTCCTCTTTTATCTTCACAAAAAAGGGAGACTCTGATATTATCCGAATCTTCGCGGCCGTTCAATCCCAAATCGGCGCAAACGGCAAGGGGCCGCGCAGTCCAGGGAGCGGCGGCAGGACCCCGCGCCTTCAGTCCGCCGGCGGGTGCCGTCGAACGTTGCCGCTTTTTTGTGCGGCCCATGCCCCTTTTTTAGGCCCCTTCCGGCGGCGGGCCTCGAAAAACATCCCATTTAAAAGCTTGACCGCCGGGCACGAATATTGCATAGTATGGTATCCGTTCTCGGACAACACAAGGGACGGCGCTATCCGCGCAGGGCCGGTGCGCCGCGCAGAGAAAAGGGGGAGGCGAGATGAAGAAGGTCGAGGCCATAATAAAACCTTTCAAACTCGATGAAGTCAAGGAGGCCCTCAACGAAATAGGCATTCAGGGCATCACCGTCTCCGAGGTAAAGGGCTTCGGACGCCAGAAGGGCCACACCGAGCTCTACAGGGGCGCCGAGTACGTCGTCGACTTCCTCCCCAAGATAAAGATCGAGATAGTAGTAAAGGAAGAGCTCGTCTCCAGGGTCGTGGAGACCATCGTCGAGGCCGCCAAGACCGGCCGCATAGGCGACGGCAAGGTCTTTGTCGTCTCCGTCGACGAGGCCGTGAGGATACGCACCGGCGAGCGGGGCGACGACGCCGTCTGAGGGCCGCGCACCGTCATCGCAATAAACCACGAAAAAAACACAAAGGCGGAAAAAGGAGGACATAACATGTCACCAAAGAACGTGTTGAAGGTAGCCCAGGAGAAGAACGCCAGGATGGTCGACTTCAAGTTCCTCGATTTCATCGGCTTGTGGCAGCATTTCTCCATACCGACAAACGAGCTCACCGAGGACGTATTCGAGGAGGGGCTCGGCTTCGACGGCTCCAGCATCCGCGGCTGGCAGCCCATCCACGCAAGCGACATGCTCGTCATGCCCGATCCGTCGACGGCCGTCATGGACCCCTTCACCGAGGTGCCCACACTGAGCCTCATCTGCAACATCGTCGATCCCATCACCAAGGAGCCCTACTCCAGGGACCCGAGGGCCATAGCCCAGAAGGCCGAAGCCTACCTCAAGAGCACGGGCATAGGCGACACCTTCTACGTGGGACCGGAGCCCGAGTTCTTCGTCCTCGACGACATCCGCTTCTCCACGGGCCCGGACCACGGCTTCTACTTCCTCGACAGCGTGGAGGGCGTATGGAACTCGGGGCGCGACGAATGTCCCAACCTCGGCTACAAGCCCCGCCACAAGGAGGGCTATTTCCCCGTGCCCCCCACCGACAGCCAGCAGGACATCCGCACCGAGATGTGCCTGGTCATGGAAGAGGTGGGCATACACGTGGAAAAACAGCACCACGAGGTCGCAACGGCGGGCCAGGCCGAGATAGACATGCGCTTTGACAGCCTGCTCAGGATGGGCGACAAGCTCATGTGGTACAAGTACATCGTCAAGAACGTGGCCAAGCGGTGGAACAGGACGGCCACCTTCATGCCCAAACCCGTCTTCGGCGACAACGGCACGGGCATGCATACCCACCAGTCCATATGGAAGGACGGCAAGCCCACCTTCGCCGGCGACAAGTACGGCGGACTGAGCGAGACGGCCATGTACTACATAGGCGGCATCCTCAAGCACGCCAGGGCGCTCAACGCCTTCTGCAACCCCTCGACCAACTCCTACAAGAGACTCGTGCCGGGCTTCGAGGCGCCCATAAACCTCGCCTACTCGTCGCGCAACCGCTCGGCCGCCATACGCATACCCATGTACTCGCCGTCGCCCAAGGCCAAGAGGATCGAGGTGCGCTTCCCCGACCCCTCGTGCAACGGCTACCTCGCTTTCTCTGCCATGCTCATGGCCGGCCTCGACGGCATCCAGAACAAGATCGACCCCGGCGACCCGCTCGACAAGGACATCTACGGCCTGAGCCCCGAAGAGCTGGCCAACGTCCCCTCGGCGGCGGGCTCCCTGGAAGAGGCCCTCGACGCCCTCAAAAACGACCACGAGTTCCTCCTCAAAGGCGACGTCTTCACCCAGGACGTCATCGACACGTGGATCGAGTACAAAACCGAACGGGAGATAAACCCCGTAAAGCTCAGGCCGACACCTCACGAGTTCGCCCTGTACTTCGACTGCTGAGACGCCGAAACAAAAAACGACAAACAAAAAGCCCCCGGAAAACTCAGAGAAGTTCCGATTAATTACCCTGGGGGAAACTTTCTGTAGAAAGTTTCCCCCAGACCCCCTTCAAAGACTTTCAATACGAGTCGGTTTCCCCCTGTCTTGCTCCGCAAGACAGGGGGAAACCGACTCGCTTTAAAAGTTTTTGGAGGGAGTCTGAGGGAACCTTTTTACAAAAAGGTTCCCTCAGTGGAATAATCGGAACTTCTCCGAGTCTTCCGGGGGCTTTTTGTTTTCAGCGAGTCTGTCAAGGGCGCGACCTTGAAAAGCCGCTTCGGCTGTGTTAAAAGATTTTCTTGTCTGCCCTATACTTACGGTGGAGCAGGCCGGGGGCTTCCCTTTGCGGGTCGAGCTTAGCCGGCAAAGAGGATATTTATGTCGAAGAGGTACGACCACAGAGAGATAGAGCTGCGTCGCCAGGGGCTCTGGGAGCGCGGCAACGCATTTGCGACCGTTGCGGAAGGCGGCGCCGAGACCTGCTACGTGCTCGAGATGTTCCCCTATCCCTCGGGGAGGATCCACATGGGGCATGTGCGCAACTATTCCATAGGCGACGTGGTGGCCCGTTACCAGCGGATGCGCGGGCGCAGTGTGCTCCACCCCATGGGCTGGGACTCCTTCGGCCTGCCGGCCGAGAACGCCGCCATACAGCACGGCATTCATCCGGCCCGGTGGACCGACGAGAATATCGCCAGGATGAGGGCCCAGCTCAAGCGCCTGGGCCTGAGTTACGACTGGAGCCGCGAGGTGGCCACCTCCTCGCCCGAGTATTACCGCTGGAACCAGTGGATCTTCCTCAAGTTCCTGGAGCGCGGCCTCGCATACAGGAAACGCTCGTCGGTGAACTGGTGCCCCCGCTGCTCCACGGTGCTCGCCAACGAGCAGGTCGAAGACGGTCTGTGCTGGCGCTGCGAGTCGGCCGTCCAGGCGAGGGAGCTCGATCAGTGGTTCTTCAGGATCACCGACTACGCCGACGAGCTCCTCGACTACACCTACAGGCTGCGGGGCTGGCCCGAGCGGGTCCTCACCATGCAGCGCAACTGGATAGGCCGGAGCGCGGGCGCCGAGGTGGACTTCCCCGTCGAGGGCTCGCAGGAGAAGATAAGGGTCTTCACCACGAGACCCGACACCCTCTACGGCGTCACCTTCATGAGCCTGGCGGCCGAACACCGGCTCATCGAAAAGATCGCCCCTGCCGACCGTCTCGGTGCGCTGCGGGAGTTCGCCTCGAGGGTGCGCGCCCGGGCGGCAGCCGCCCCCCGCGACGCCGAGCCGCCCAAGGAGGGGGTCTTTACGGGCGCGTACTGCATAAACCCCTTGAACGGCGAGCGCGTGCCCGTCTATGCCGCAAACTTCGTGGTGGCCGGCTACGGCACGGGCGCGGTCATGGCCGTGCCGGCCCACGACCAGCGGGACTTCGAGTTCGCCAGGGCCTACGGCCTGCCCGTGAAGGTCGTCATAAACCCGCCGGGCGAAGAGCTCGACCCCGCCGCCATGGAGAGGGCCTACACCGAGCCCGGGGTGATGACCGCCTCCGGCGACTTCGACGGCATGGGGAGCGAAGAGGCCGGCGAGGCCATAACAGAGCGTCTTGAAGAGCTCGGCTGCGGGCGGCGGACCGTGACATACAGGCTGCGCGACTGGGGCGTTTCGCGCCAGCGCTACTGGGGCTGTCCCATACCGGTCGTCTACTGCGAGGACTGCGGCGTCGTGCCCGTGCCCTATGAAGACCTGCCCGTCGTGCTCCCCGAGGACGTGGACTTCTCGGGCCAGGGGCTATCGCCGCTTGAGTCCTCGCCGTCCTTCGTGAACGCGCCGTGTCCGCGCTGCGGCCGGCCCGCAAGGCGCGAGACCGACACGATGGACACCTTCGTCGATTCGTCGTGGTACTTCCTGCGCTACCTCTCGCCCAGGGGAGAGAACGCACCCTTCGACAGGGACGAGGCCCGTCGCTGGATGCCGGTGGACCAGTACATAGGCGGCATCGAACACGCCGTCATGCACCTGCTCTACGCCCGGTTCTTCACCAAGGCCCTGCGCGACATGGGGCTCGTCGACGTGGACGAGCCCTTCGAAAGGCTCCTGACCCAGGGGATGGTCTGCAAGGAGATAACCCGCTGCGCCGAGCACGGCTACCTCGCCCCCGAGGAGGTAAGGGACGGCAGATGCGCCCACTGCGGCGCGCCCGTGGAGATAGGGGCAGTGGAGAAGATGTCCAAGTCCAAGAAGAACACCGTCGATCCCGATCACATAATCGAGCGCTACGGCGCCGACACGACCAGGCTCTTCTCGCTCTTCGCCGCGCCGCCGGAAAAGGACCTCGACTGGAGCGAGGAGGGGGTGGAGGGGGCATACCGCTTCATCGGCAGGGTCTGGCGGCTCGTGACCGAAGAGCTCGACACCCTGGCCTCCACGCCCCCCTACGACCCGGCCGTCGATCCCCCCCTCGAGGGCGAGGCCGCCGGGCTTCGCCGCTCCACCCACGCCACCATAAAGAAGGTCACGGCCGACATCGAGCGGCGCTTCCACTTCAACACGGCCATAGCGGCCGTCATGGAGCACGTGAACCTCCTCTACCAGTTCAGGGCCAAGGCCGGCGGCGAGCTCGAAAGGAAGGTCATGCGCGAAGGAGTGGAGGCGGCGCTTCTGCTTCTCAGCCCCTTCGCCCCCCACTTCACCGAAGAGCTCTGGGAGATGCTCGGCAACAGGACGCCGCTCCACGAGACCCCCTGGCCCGACTACAGCGAAGAGGCCCTCGCCGTTGAAAGCGTGGAGGTGGTGGTGCAGATAAACGGCAAGGTGCGAAGCCGCGTCACGGTCCCCGCCGGAAGCGACGAAGAGACGGTGCGCGAGCGCGTCATGGCCGACGAGCGGGTGCGGCGCTGGACAGAGGGCAGGGAGGTGAAGAAGTTCGTCTACGTGCCCGGCAGGCTCGCAAACGTGGTGGTGGCCGGTCGATGAAGGGGGCCGCGGCACGGAGCGGGGCGGCGGCCGCCCTGCTCGTCGCCCTCGTCTCGGGCTGCGGCTACCACGTGGCCGGAAAGGGCGGCGAGATGCCGGGCGGCGTAAAAAGCCTCGCCATACCCTATTTCAGCAACGAGACGGCCCGCCCCGGCATAGAGACGGTCATCACCTCGGCCGTCATAGACGAGTTCCTCCACGTGGTGCGCATAGCCGAGCCCCCCGAGGCCGAGGCCGTCATGGAAGGGGCCGTCACCGGCTACGAACTGCGCCCCATGGCCTACACGGGCAGCGACGTGACCCAGGAGTACCGGCTCGTCATCACCATGTCGATCCGTATCGTGAGCGCCGCCACAGGCAAGGTCCTCTGGCGCGACGACCGCATAAGGGACTACGAGGACTTCACCGTAGACGCGGCCGACGTGACGGCCACCAAGGAGGCCGAGCTCCGGGTGCTCGAAAAGATGGCCGCAGACACGGCGCGGCTCATAAAGGAGAGGATACTGGAGGACTTTTGATCCACGGGGTTTCGCAGCGGCGCGCCCCCCTTTGCGCCTCCGGGGGAAACCTTCTCCGGCGGAATAAATCAGGGAAGCTCTGATTAATTACCCTGGGGGAAACTTTCTGTAGAAGGGCCATAGGCCCACGTTTCCCCCAGGGTAATTAATCAGAGTTTCCTCAGAGCTTCCAGAGGTGCTTGGAAGATGTCAAGGAAAAGCGGCGGCGCTCGCTCGGCCGCGAACACCACCCCGCCGCCCGTGCTCTACATCTACGGCGACGACGACTACCTCGTCGACGAGGCGCTCGCCGCCGTGAAGCGCGAGGCCCTCGGCGGCTCAGCCGCGGGTTTCGAGTCAATGAACGTCCAGGTCTTCGACGCCGGGTCCCTATCCGTAGCCGAGGTCATGGCGGCGGCCCGCACCCTGCCGGCCTTTGCGCCGGCAAGGGTCGTGGTCATAAGGGAGGCCGCTTCCCTGAGGGCCGCGGACCAGCGCGCCGTCCTCGAGTACGCCCGCGACCCCTCGCCCACGACCCGCATGGTGCTCGTCGCCCATACGCGCAAGGTGGGAAGGGAGTCGCGGCTCTTCAGATACCTGAGCGAAAAGGGGGCCGTGAAGGTCTGCAACCGCCTGTCCAGAGAGGGGCTGGCCCGGTGGGTGCGGCGCGCCGCAAAGGGCCGGGGAAAGGAGATCGCCGAGGAGGCCGTGGAAAGGCTGCTCGACAATACGGGCACGAGGCTCAGGGACGTAAGGGGCGAGCTCGAAAAGATAATGCTCTTCTGCGGAGAACGCACCGTCGTCGGCCTCTCCGACGTGGCCGACGCGGGCCTTGAGTGCCGGGAGGACTCGATCTTCGACCTCACCGACGCCATAGGCCGAAGGGACGCCAAGAAAGCCCTGGAGCTCTTCGCAAGACTCTCCGGCGAACCGCCTCTCATGGTGCTGGGCGCAATGGCCAGGCAGTTCAGGATACTGCTCAAGCTCAAAGCCCTCGACAGGGCCGGCGCCCCGCCGGCGCGGATCCAGAAGGAGACGGGCCTCTGGAGATCCCAGGTCGGGAACTACCGGGCCATGAGCGCCCGCTTCGGCGAGGAAGAGCTGGTCCGGGCGCTCAAACGGCTCCAGCAGGCCGACATGGCGCTGAAGACGGGCAGCAGGCCCTCGCTGGAACTCACAAGGGTTATAGTGGACTTGACGGGCGGGATAAAAAGGGGCTCCGCTTTGCCTCACTGAGGTAACCTCTTTATGACCCTTCTACAGAAAGTCTCCCCCGGAGTAATTGATCAGGAAACTCTGATTAATTACCCTGGGGGAAACTTTCTGTAGAAGGGCCATAGGCCCACGTTTCCCCCAGACCCCCTTCAAAGACTTTCAATACGAGTTGGTTTCCCCCTGTTTTGCCTGGCAAAACAGGGGGAAACCAACTCGCA
>DRME01000115.1 GCA_011375175.1 Deltaproteobacteria bacterium
CCCCAGACCCCCTTCAAAGACTTTCAATACGAGTTGGTTTCCCCCTGTTTTGCCAGGCAAAACAGGGGGAAACCAACTCGCGTTAAAAGTTTTTGGAGGGAGTCTGAGGGAACCTTTTTACAAAAAGGTTCCCTCAGGGCAATATAACTTGCCTGCGGCGGGCTGAAGGTATAAAATGGCGGAAATCGAAAGCAAAGGAGTGTCTTTTCCATTATGTCCAGGCGGTTTCTCGACGCTCTCGGGGAGCGTCCCCTCGTCTTCGACGGCGCCACTGGTACCATGCTCCAGCGTCTCGGTCTCGAGCCCGGCGGTTGTCCCGACGAGCTCAACATCTCGCGGGCCGAGATGGTTGCAGAGGTCCACCGCGCCTACATCGAGGCGGGAAGCGACGTCGTAACGACCAACACCTTCGGAGCGACGAGGGTGAAGCTACGCGAATACGGCCTCGAATCGAGGCTCGCCGAGATCAACGGGGCGGCGGCCCGCAACGCAAGGCGCGCCGCGGGAGCGCGGCGCTTCGTCGCCGGCTGCATGGGACCCACGGGCCGCTTCGTCGAGCCGGTGGGCGACATGGAGTTCGACGAGGCGGTGGATATCTTCACCGAGCAGGCCCGTGCCCTCAAGGACGGCGGCGTTGACCTCTTCATCATCGAGACGATGATGGACATCAAGGAGTTGAAGGCCGCCGTCATGGCCGCCCGCTCCACGGGACTTCCGGTGGCGGCCACAATGACCTTCGACGAGTCGATGCGATCCGTTCTCGGCACGCCGCCCGAGGCCTTCGCCGCCGTGGCCTCATCGCTCGGAGCCGCCCTCATAGGCGCCAACTGTTCACTCGGAGCCGACGGCATACTCAGGGCCGTGAGGGCCATGGCCGACGTCACCGACACCCCGCTCATAGCCCAGCCCAACGCCGGCATACCGGTGCTCAAGGGCGGGGAGACGGTCTTTCCGGCCACTCCCGAAGAGATGGCCGAGTACGCGCCCAGGTTCGCCGCCGCGGGCGTGCGGGTGCTGGGCGGCTGCTGCGGCACCACGCCGGAGCACATAAGGGCCATGGGCTCGGCCTTCAGGGCCCTCGAGACCTACAGGCCCGCCCGCCGCCCCTTCACCGTCCTTGCAAGCCGCACCGGGGCGGTGACGCTCGGCGGGGGCGGGAGGCCCGTGGTCATAGGCGAGCGCATAAACCCCACGGGCAAGAAGGCCTTCTCCGAAGAGATAAAGGCCGGGGGCACGGCCCTTCTCAGAAAGACGGCGCGCGAGCAGGAGGGGTCGGGAGCCGACATACTGGACGTGAACGTGGGGGTGCCCGACATCGACGAGGCCGCCGCCATGAGGCGCGCCGTCTTCGCCGTGAACGACAACTGCGCCCTGCCCGTCGTCATCGACACCTCCGACATGGCGGCCATGGAGGCGGGGCTTCGGGCGGTGGACGGAAAGCCGCTCATAAACTCGGTGAGCGGCGAGGCGAAGAAACTCGACGCCGTCATACCGCTCGCCCGCCGCTACGGCGGGGCGCTCCTGGGGCTCACGCTCGACGACGACGGCATACCGGAGAGCGCCGCGGGGCGGCTGCGCGTGGCCGAGAAGATACTCGAACGCGCCGAAGCGGCGGGGCTGGCCAGAGAGGACCTCGTGATCGACCCGCTCGCCCTTACGGTGAGCGCCGACCCGAAGAGCGCCGTCACCACCGTCGAGGCCATAAGGCTCATCAAAGAGGAACTGGGCCTCAACACGGTGCTCGGCGTGAGCAACATCTCCTTCGGCCTGCCCTCCCGGCCCGTCGTCAACGCCGCGTTCCTCACCATGGCGCTGGCGGCGGGCCTGGACGCGGCCATCATGAACCCCAACAACCAGGCCATGATGGACGCCTTCGCCGCCTCGCTCCTGCTGCTCGGCCACGACGAGCGCGCAGAGCGCTACATAAGGCGCTTTTCCGGCGCGGCCGCGCCGGCGGCCGGGGGCGGCGCAAAGGCGGCGGCGAAGGACCTGCCGCCCCGGGGTCTGAAGGAGCGCATATCGCGGGCCGTCGTCGAGGGAGACGAGGAGGCGATAACGGGCCTCGTGGAAGAGGCGCTCGCCGAGGGGTGGGACCCCTTGCGGATAAGCAACGAAGCGCTCATACCGGGCCTCGAGGAGGTGGGAAGGCTCTTCGCCTCGAACCGCTACTTCCTGCCCCAGGTCATACTCTCGGCCGACACGATGAAGCGCGCCTTCGAGCGCCTCAAAAAGGAGATCGCCGGGCGCAAGGGGCCCTCCATCGGCCGCGTCGTAATGGCCACCGTCGAGGGCGACATCCACGACATAGGCAAGAACATCGTCACCACCCTCCTCGAGAACCACGGCTTCGAGGTCTACGACCTGGGCAAGAACGTTCCGGCCGACAGGATCGTGGAGGAGGCGCGCCGCCGCGACGTCCACATCGTCGGGCTCTCGGCGCTCATGACCACGACGGTCATGGAGATGGACAACGTGCTCAGGAGGCTGCGCGAGGCGGGTGTCAAGGCCAAGACCATCGTGGGCGGAGCGGTCGTGACGGCCGAGTTCGCAGAGCGCATCGGCGCCGACGAGTACGGCGGCGACGCCCTCTCGGCCGTGGAGAAGATGAAGCGGCTCGTGGCCGAGGCCGAGGCGGCCGGATAGGGCCCTGAAACGGCGGGGCCCACGGACGCCGGGCGACCTTCGACGGGTTTTGCGGTGGCCATGGAGGTACGCATAGAGTCGCTCGCCTACGGCGGCGACGGCATAGCAAGGCCCGGCGGGGCCGTCGTATTCGTGCCGTACACGGCGCCCGGCGACAGGGCGGTCGTGGAGGTGACGGCCGAGAAGAAGGGCTACAGGCGCGCGCGGCTCATCGAGATCACCGACCCATCGCCCCTTCGGACCGCCCCGCGCTGCCCGCTCTTCTCCCGCTGCGGCGGCTGCCACCTCCAGCACATGGCCTACCAGGCCCAGCTCCGCTGGAAGTCGGCGATCCTGGAGGAGACGCTGCGGCGCATAGGCCGGATCGACTGTCCGCGGCCCGAGCCGCCCGTCGGCGCCGGGCACCCCTTTCACTACAGAAGGAAGGCCCGATTCCACATAGAGGCCGGGAAGTGGGGGTTCTTCGCCCCGGGAAGCCATGACGTAGTGGACATGGAATCGTGCCCGCTGCTGCACCCGGCGCTGAACTCGCTCCTGGGCACCTTCAGGACCGTACTCGCTCCCCTTGCCCCTGACTCGGGGCTCCACACCCTGGAGATCGCCCTCGCCGCCGACCCGGCCGTCTCGGCGGCGCTTGTGCGCATGGAGGGCCGCAACGGGCAGGCCGTGAGCGACGCCGTGGAGTGTGTGCCAGGACTGCGGGGCTTCGAGGTGTGGTCGGCTCCCCGCCGGAGACGGGGAAGAGGGGCGCAAAGGGGACGAAGGCTGGAGAGGCGGGGCGAGTTGACCCTTGAGAGCAGGGTCGGCGGTCTTGCGCTGCGCCGCCCCGCCGGATCATTCGCCCAGGCGGGGGACGAGCAGAACGAGCGGCTCGTCGGACTCGCCGCCGCCTACGCCGCGCTCACGGGCTCGGAAGTGCTCGTCGATCTCTACTGCGGCTGCGGAAACTTCACGCTCCCCCTATCCGCCGGAGCTTCCGAGGCGGCGGGCATAGAGCGCGACGGCGCCGCCGTCAGGGCGGCCGTAAAGAACGCGCGCAGAGCGGGGCTCTCGGCGGTGCGCTTTTTCAGGGCCGACGCCCTGCGGTGGCTGCGCGGGGAAGAGGGGACCAAACTTCTTGAAAACAGGAAGCCCCGTGTGGTACTATTGGACCCGCCCAGGACGGGATGCGGCGTGGTTGCCGAGGCCGTGGCCGAACTCGCCCCGGAGCGTATCGTATACATATCGTGCAGCCCGCCGACTCTTGCCAGGGACGCGGCGATCCTGGCCGACAGGGGCTACCGCCTCGAAAGGGTCCGAATGGTAGACATGTTCCCCCAGACCTACCACATCGAGGCCGTCGCGCTCTTTCAGAGAAGATGACCAGGAGGCTTGCAGGCCCCCGGCCGCTCCCTCGAGGCCCGGGGACGGGGACCGGGGGACAAACTTAAGGAAATTCTGATTTATTACCCTGAGGGAACCTTTTTGTAAAAAGGTTCCCTCAGACTCCCTCCAAAAACTTTAAACGCCCTGCGGATCACCCCGATTTTGCAAGCAAAATCGGGGTGATCCGCAGGGAATTAAAAGTCTTTGAAGGGGGCCTACTGGCCGCGCCGGCTGCCTCGGGGGGGCTGTACCGGGGGTTCGGGCCGCAAAGGCGTAAAAAAATCCCGCCTGGCGCGGGCCGAACCCCCGGTACAGCCGAAGATCCGAATAACATACGATGGGGCAGGGGGGGAAACGTGGACCTATGGCCCTTCTACAGAAAGTTTCCCCCAGGGTAATTAAGCAGAGCTTCCTTAACCAAACGGGTACCCGATGAAAAAACTCCCCATCATAAAACAACTGGAAGAAGAACTCGAGAAGGTGACGCGCGAGTTGCGCGTCGAGGTCCCCAAGGAGCTGCGCAAGGCGGCGGCACATGGAGACTTGCGCGAAAACGCCGAGTACGAGGCGGCGAAACAGCGCCAGTCCTTCCTCCAGGCCCGCCTCTCGCACATCACGTCGAGACTCAACTCCCTCGCTTCGCTGAAGCTCGACAACATCCCCCGCGACGTCGTGGGCTTCGGCTCGCGCGTCGAACTGGAAGACCTGAACACGGGCGACGCCGTCACATACGAGCTCGTGACCCCCGAAGAGGTGGACCCGAGAAACGGCAAGATATCGGTGAGCTCCCCGATAGGCCGGGCGCTGCTCAACAAACGGGAGGGCGACGAGATCACGATAAAGCTCCCATCGGGCCTGAAAGAGTACGAACTGACCAAGCTCACGACCCTCCACGACATCCTCTTCGAGGAGTAGCCGGCTCTCCGGGAGAGACCTCCGGTCCGCGCCCTTGCCGTTGCTCTCCCGAAGAGAAGCAGCCGCGGTTCCCGAGGAAGCTCTGATTAATTACCCTGGGGGAAACTTTCTGTAGAAGGGCCATAGGCCCACGTTTCCCCCAGACCCCCTTCAAAGACTTTCGATACGAGTTGGTTTCCCCCTGTTTTGCCAAGCAAAACAGGGGGAAACCAACTCGCGTCAAAAGTTTTTGGAGGGAGCCTGAGGGAACCTTTTTACAAAAAGGTTCCCTCAGTGCAATAAATCAGAGTTTCCCTAAAGCTTCACCACGGGGACGCCGAAGTATCTTCCATGGAATGTCGCATGTATCGAGGAGACTCGGATTAATCGTCCGGGGGACCCTTTGGCCGGGAAGGTTCCATCGGGACAATCGATCCGAGCTTCCCTGTGAGAAAGGGGGAAGGTGTGGGCAGCATAATATTTCTCGCCGCAGTAATCATCGTGATCCTCTGGGCCATAGGGGCCTACAACGGCCTTGTGACGCTGAAAAACCAGGTGGAGAACGCCTGGCGGCAGATAGACGTGCAGCTCAAGCGCCGCCACGACCTCATCCCCAACCTGGTCAACACCGTCAAGGGCGCTATGGAGTTCGAGAGGGAGACGCTCGAGCGTGTCATGGAGGCCCGCAGCAAGGCCCTCTCGGCGTCATCGGTAAGAGACAAGGGGCTTGCCGAGAACATGCTCACCGACGCCCTCGGCAAGCTCTTCGCCCTCGTCGAGAACTACCCGGACCTCAAGAGCAACCAGAACGTCATGGCCCTTCAGGAAGAGCTCACCTCCACGGAAAACCGCGTGAGCTTCGCCCGCCAGTTCTACAACGACCTGGTCGCAAAGTTCAACACCAAGCAGGAGGTCTTCCCCAACATGATAATCGCCTCGATACTGGGCTTCAGCAAGGCCGACTACTTCCAGGCCGAGCAGGCCGCCAAGGCGGTCCCCGAGGTGGACCTGAGCCTCAAGTAACGCCGGCCGCGCCGGGTCTGCGCCCGCCACCCCCTCCCCGCGGCGCAAGACGCCGGGCAAGACCGCGCCATGACCGACATCTACTCCCAGCAGAGACGAAACAGACGCACGACCATCGTCCTCATGGCCGCCTTCGTCGTCCTCATCGTCTCGCTGGGCCTCTCGATAGACATCTACAACGCCGGCGGACTCGATGGGCTGCGCTTCCCGGCCGCCACCGCCGCCGCCTTTCTCATCTCCGCCGTAAACCTCGTCGTCTCCTTCTACCTCGGCGACAGACTCGTCGTGAAGAGCCTCGGCGCCCGCCGTCCCGACATCAAGAACCCCTCCCACAGACGCCTCCACAACGTGGCCGTCGAGATGGCGCTCGCCTCGGGCACGCCCATGCCGAAGCTCTACGTCATCGACGACCCCGCGCCCAACGCCTTCGCCGCCGGCAGGGACCCGGAAAACGCCGTCATCGGCGTCACCGGGGGCCTTCTCGACATCATGGACCGCGACGAGCTCCAGGCCGTCGTTGCCCACGAGTTCGGCCACATACGCAACTACGACATCAGGACCATGACGGTCGTCGCCGTCTGTGTGGGCACGGTGGCCGTGCTCTCCGACTGGGCCGTGAGGACATGGCGTTACGGCGGCGTGGCGTCGAGGCGCAGGAAGGGAGCCCACCCGCTCGTCCTCATCCCCATGGTCGTGCTCGTGCTCCTCTCGCCGCTCATCTCGAGGATAATCGCCATGGCCGTCTCCAGGAGCCGCGAGTACCAGGCCGATGTGAGCGCGGCCGAGTTCACCCGCAATCCGGCGGCCCTTGCGAGGGCCCTTGCGAAGATAGCCCACTCGACGATCCCCGTCAAGGGAGTGCACCGCGGCACGGCCCACCTGTTCATACACGACCCCATGAGGCGCCGCCTCGACGACAAAGAGGGCCGCTACGCCGAGCTGCTCGCCACACATCCCCCCATAAAAAAGCGCATAGAGAGACTCGAGAAGATGGCCTACATCTGGTCCAGGACCGGCAAGTCAACCGGCGGGGCTCCATGAGTTCGGGCGGTGGAGAGCGGTCCATGAGGTGTCCCCAGTGCGGCGGGGCGCTGAAGGAGGTCTTCCAGGAGGCGATCTACGGCCGCGTGCTGCTGCTCGACCAGTGCGGCGGCTGCGGAGGCGTATGGTTCGACAAGTGGGAGCTTCTTTTGCTCACGGAAAAGGCGGCGGCCGAGCTCGAGGCCGTGGACCTGAAGGCGCTCAGGACGGCCCGCGCCCACAGGGCGGGCGACGGCAAGTGTCCCCGCTGCCTCTACCGCGACCTCAAGGTCTTCAACGACCCCAACCTCCCCGACGACGCCAGCATAAAGCGCTGCCCCGTCTGCTGCGGGCTCTGGCTCAACCGCGGCGAGATGACCCGCTACGCACGCTTCCGGGCCGAAAAGACAGCCGCCCTCGGAAAGGGCGCACGGAGAAAGAACATGATACTCGCGGACCGGCCCGGCGGACCCCCGGAAAAAGGCGCGCCCCTCGTAAAGGAGGCCGATCTCCACACCCTGCGCCGCCTCCAGCGCGCAATCAAGCCCATGGGAGTCGACGGCGGCGCGGCCGACCACGACCCGCCCGCTCCCCGCGAAGTCCTCAGGGACGGGGCGTGGATCGTCCTCCAGTCGCTTGTGCGATACTTCTGGTGAGGGCCGCGGCAATGCCGGACGGGGGGCGCGGCAGCGAAATCCCGGTCCATACTCACACTCTTCAATCAAAAATGAACGCGGGGCGGGCCCTGAAGCCCGCCCCGCCCCGCGTGAAAGGGTCCTTGGACGAAAACCTGAGATTCCGTAGTTACAGCCGTAAGAGATGTCCCGGCGACAGGGCGCCTCAGTGACGCGAATACGTCTGGCCCGGCATCATGAGCTGGAAGTTCGCCAGCCCCTCCTCGGCCTTCACCCTCTTGAAGAAGTCACAGGCCATGCACGACGCTTCTTTCTGGGCGAAGCTGCCCTGCACCTCGCCGCCGCAGAAGGTGCCGGTCACGGCCCAGCATATGCGGCCTCCGTTGGCGCCGCTGTTGAGCCCCTGCGCCCTCTTCTCCGTCGCGGCCGGACAGACGCCGAGCTCCGCAACCTTCGCGCCTCCCGGCTCCCTGCCGCACTTCTTGAACTCCCAGCAATTCTGACGTGGCATAAGCCGCCTCCTTTCCTGGAGTTTGAACGCAGGACCCTCTCATCCCGTCCTCGACAAAGCCCGCGCCCCGCCGCGGGGCCCGTCACGGCAGACCGCCGGAACGGGGCGCAGGGGGGACCGGGCGAAGACTTCCGTATCAATGCCCGCCGGAACGCAGTCAGCCGCCCGTCGTCCCCCATCATGCCAGAATATCTATGGTGTTCCTGAGAGTCTCGTCGTAAGTCTTTATGGCCGCCGACACGGCGTCCACCTGGCGGCGGGCGGTAATCTGACCGACCGCCTCGCGGGCGTAGTCGACGTTCGACGCCTCCACCGGACCGAGGCCTGGCTTCTCGTATACCGGTCCCGGCGAGACGTCGTTGGTGATCGTCACGGTCACCGCTCCGCCCGCCCCTTCACGCTGCGAGGCCGCCTTCGCCTTGTAGCCGTCGGTGTTCGCATTGGCGGTGTTGCCGGCCGATATATCGAGCGACTTCCGGGCCGCCTGGAGCGACGACAGCAGGGATGCGACGGAGTAGATCATGATGAAAACCTCTACGGAGCGGACGCTCGGTCCATAAGGACGGGCCCAGCCATGCCCCCTTGCACCGGGACTGCCCGCGCAGCGGCGGCCGGGGAAAACTTTCTGTAGAAGGGCCGCAGGCCCGCGTTCCCCCCGGCCCCATCGTATGTTCTTCCGATCTCCGGCTGTACCGGGGGTTCGGGCCGCGCCAGGCGGGATTTTTACGCCTTTGCGGCCCGAACCCCCGGTACAGCCCTCCGAGGCGGCCGACGCGGGCCGACCCCCTTCAAAGACTTTGAATTCCCTGCGGGTCATCCCGATCTTGCAAGCAAAA
>DRME01000116.1 GCA_011375175.1 Deltaproteobacteria bacterium
GTAAAAAGGTTCCCTCAGACTCCCTCCAAAAACTTTTAACGCCCTGCGGTTCATCCCGATTTTGCAAGCAAAATCGGGATGAACCGCAGGGAATTAAAAGTCTTTGAAGGGGGTCTGGGGGAAACTTTCTACAGAAAGTTTCCCCAGGGTAATTAATCAGAGTTTCCTTAGGTGTTAGTCGTAACGCTTCCAGCGGTTGTGGACCCAGAAGTACTGCTCCGGGTGGAGCCTTATGATCTCCTCCATGGCGCGGGTCATCTCCGCCGTGAGCCGCTCGATCTCGGCCCTTTCGCTATCGGAGGGCCGCGGCCACAGGGGATCGGAGACGTAGCCCTTGAAGTACCGGCTCCCCGTCTCTTTGCGGCAGCAGGCCACCACCACTATGGGCCTTCGGTATGTGACGGCGAGGAGGGCGGGGAGAGGGGTGGTGGTTGCGGGTCTGCCGAAGAAGTCGACCACGATCCCCTTTTTCGTGCTCTGGTCGGGCAGAAGCCCTATGGACTTGCCCTGCGAGAGCGTGCGCTGGAGGACGAAGAGGGCGTTGCGCTTGGGGATTACGAGCTGTCCGCTCTCGGTGCGGCTGGAGAAGAGAAGGCGCTGGAGATAGGGGTTGTCGAGGGGGCGGCCCACGACGACGAGCGGTATGCCCATGACGCGGCTCACGAAGGGGAGGACCTCCCAGTTGCCGATGTGTGGTGTTACGAAGATGCATCCGCCGCTGCGGTCGTGTATCTCCCTGGCCTTGGCGAAGAGGGCGTCGAGGTCGGCCGAGCTCTCGCGCAGGGCGTTTACGGCCTCGCTGTCGGTGAGGAAGGACCGCAGCCTTATCATCTCCATGAGCGTAAGGACCATGGAGCGGAAGCTCTCGCGCACGAGCCCCCTCACCTCGGCCTCGTCCTTTTCCGGGAAGGCGCGGCGCAGGTTCTCGGCGGCCAGGGCGCGGCGGCGGCCCAGCGCCCCATGGAGGACGTCACCGAGGCCGCGGCCCACGGCCGCGGCCGCGCCGGGCGGCATGTGCTGGAAGATGAAGATCACGGCCCTGGCGGCGGCGTACTCGACAAGCTGAAGGGCCTTTGACTTCTTGCCGGCCCCGCCGCCCCGGCGCCCCCTCCTCTTCCTCGCCGATGCCAAGGCTCAAAGGACCTCCACGACCACGGCCGAGGACTGGCCGCCGAGGCCGTAGGTGAGCGAGAGGAAGCTGCGGCCCGCGCTCTTCACGTGCGAGCCCGAGATGCGGAGCTCCGAGAAGGGCCTGTCGGCGGCGCCGAAATTGAGGGTCGCCGGCACGAAACCTCTTCTGGCGGCTTCTATGGAGACGATCACCTCGGCCACGTCGCTCGCCGCCCCCATGTGTCCCGTGTAGGGCTTCAGCGCGCACAGGGGCACCGCCTCACCGTCGAGGGCCGAGGCGAGGGAGACGAGCTCCGAGCGGTCGCCCCTGCGCGTTGCGCTGCCGTGGCCGCAGACGAAGGCGAGGTCTCCGGGGCCGAGGCCCGCCCGCCCGAGCGCCGCCTCCACGACCCCAAGCCCCACCCGGTCGGGGACGCCGAGCGAATCCCCGCTCACGAACTCCGTGCGGTTGGCCCACCCCCGGAGCCTCGCCGCCACGGACGCGCCCCTCTTCTCGGCCCTCTCGGCCGACTCGAGGAAGACAGCCGCCCCGCCCTCGCCGGGGATGAAGCCGTCGCGGCGGCGGTCAAAGGGCCTGAAGCCTACGGGACCTTCGTCGCCGCGGCACAAAAGCCCCAGCCCGCCGAGCTCGAAGAGCGGCACCTCGGTTATCCAGTTGCCGCACCCGACGGCCATGGCCACGTCCGCCTCGCCGCGCGAGACGGCGGCCGCCGCAAGCTCCATGGCCTGTCCCCCGCAGGGCGAGAGGCTTGCAAGAGAGGTGTTGGGCCCCATGAACTCGAGATAGGCCGAAAGGAAGCTGAAGAGGTTGTTCGATATGGACTCGAGCAGGTAGAAGGGGTTCACCCCCGTGAGCGCCGCGTCGTTGAGCGCGGCGCTGTCGAGGGAATGGAGATCGAAGGACCCGGCGGTGGCCTCTTTCACGGCGGGATACATGAACTCGTAGCCCACGCTCGTCAGGTCGCCGGAGCCGACGTAGAGGGCCCTTCGCCACGGGTCCACGTCGGAGACGTCGCCTCCCGCGGCCCTGAAGGCCTCGACGGCGGCCGCGAAACCGAGGACCGAGCCCCTGTTGAGAAACTTCATCTGGCCCCGCAGCTTCAGCGGTATGTCGCCGGGCATGGAAACACCGTCCGCCGCCCCGAAGAGCTCGAAACCGGGCGGTCGGCCGCCGTGGACGGCGATGCCGCTCCTCATCCGCCGCACCCCCTCCATGTTCGCCTCCACCCCCGCACCGAGCGGCGAGACCATGCCCATGCCCGTTACGACGACTTCCCGTCCCTTCATCTTCTCCTCTTCCATCCGTCTTCAGCGTAACTCTCCGGTGCAAGGCTCCCGGCTCACCGGCGGAGCACGGCGTAGCGGCGCCTCATGAGAGCCGGGTCTTCGAGGTCCGCAAGCTCCACCACGTCGGCCGCGAAAGAGGCGCGCGCCTTGCGCCTGCCATCCACGAAGGCCGTCGCCCCGTACTCGCGGCGCCGCCCGTCGCCTCCCCGGACCTCCACCGAGAGCTCCACCCTGTCGCCGGGATAGGCGAAGCCGTAGAAGTTGGCCTGCCTCACCTCGCTCACCAGCGCCCACCGCGTGAAGTCGGACCCCGAGGCCTCGAGCCAGCCCGCGAGCTGGGCCATGGCCTCGATGAGCATCACGCCGGGCAGAATCGGGTTCTCCGGGAAGTGGAACTCGAGGAAGTCCTCGCTCATGGCCACGTTCTTAACGCCCTTTATGGACCTGCCGGCCTCGGCCTCGACTATGCGGTCCACCAGGAGATATCTCATCGTCTATGCCGTCCTCCTTACGGGAAACCGGGATTAACAGGCCTGGGGGAAAGTCTCTGAAGAAGGATCCCCTGTTTGCGCCGCCCCATTCACGACCCCGCCAGTATGACGGTGGCCACGGCGTAGTCCGCGCAGTGTGAGATGGAGACCGTCGCCTCGGCCGCGCCGAGCCTCTCCGCGAGCCTGCTCACCGAGCCCGAGAGCCTGAGCCGGGGCATGCCCGACGGCGCGCGCCTGACCTCGATCTCGAGCAGGGCCGCGTCGATGCCCGTGCGAAGCCCCCGGCCGAGGGCCTTCAGGAGCGCCTCCTTGGCGGCGAAGGTGCCGGCGAGGTGCGGATAGGGGTCCTTTTTCGCCATGCAGTAGCGGCGCTCGGATGCGGTGAAGATGGAGTCGGCGATGCCCGGGCTTGCCTCGACGAGACGGCGCAGCCTCGCCGTCTCCACTATGTCCACGCCCTGACGTATGCGCATCACGCCACACTCATGCCGCCGTCGACGGCCACGGCCTGTCCCGTAATGTAGTCGGCATGGCCGGAGGCGAGGAAGACGATGAGCCCCGCCACGTCGTCCGGTTCGCCGAAGCGGCCCGCCGGTATGGCCTCGACGAGCCGATCCCCTGCGCGCTTTCTCACCCGCGCGCTCATGTCGGTGACGATCATGCCGGGCAGCACGGCGTTTATCTGTATGTTCTTGGGCGCGAGCTCAACGGCCGCGGCCCTCGTGAAGGCCACGAGCCCGCCCTTGGCCGCCGCGTAGTTGGTCTGTCCGCGCCCTCCCCTCACCGCCGCCACGGACGATATGTTGATGATCTTGCCGCCGCCGCGGGGCATCATCATCTCCACGGCCCGCCGGGTGCAGAGGAACGGCCCCCGCAGGTTGGTCTCCGCCACGGCGTCCCACTCCCTGAGCCTCATGGCCGCAAGGAGGGTGTCCTTTATGACGCCGGCGTTGTTGACCAGTATGTCGAGCCCCGCGAAACGCTTCTCGACGAAGCCGAAGAGCGCCTCTATCTCGTCGGGCGAGGAGACGTCGGCCTTGAAGGTCTCTACGGTACAGCCCTCTTCAGAGAGACTGCGCCCGAGCTCCAGGGCCGCCTCCGACGACCTGCGGTAGTTGACGACCACCGCCGCCCCGGCCCGCGCAAGGGCGGCCGCCGCCGCACGCCCTATGCCCCGCGAGGCGCCCGTAACGAGCGCCACCTTGCCGCCGAGCTCTATCTTCATGATCCTAACACCTCAGGCTTTCGCATACTTCCTCACCACGACCGAGGCGTTCTGGCCGCCGAAGCCGAAGGAGTTGGAGAGGGCGGCCCCGACGGTCGTCTCCCGCGCGCCGTCGGCTGCGTAGTCGAGGTCGCATCTGGGGTCCGGTCTTTCGAGGTTTATGGTGGGATGCACCATGTCGCGCGCCACGGAGAGACAGGTGAAGACGAACTCCGGCCCTCCCGATGCGGCCAGCAGATGGCCCGTGATGGATTTCGTCGACGAGACGACGAGACGGCGCGCATGTTCGCCGAAGACCTCCTTTATGGCCGCTGTCTCGGCGGCGTCGTTGAGTCTGGTGCCCGTGCCGTGGGCGTTGATGTAGTCGATCTCTTGCGGTTCGAGGGCTGCGTCGGCCACGGCCCGCCTCATGGCAAGCGCCGCGCCCTCGCCGCGCGGGTGCGGCGCCGTCACCTGGTAGGCGTCCATGGTCGAGGCGTAACCGGCGGCCTCGGCGTATATCTTCGCTCCCCTGCTCCTTGCGTGCTCCTCGGCCTCGAGGACCGCCACGCCCGCCCCCTCGCCCATGACGAGCCCGCTTCTTCGGCGGTCGAAGGGCCGGCACAGGGAGGCCGGGTCGTCGGTCGATGTCGAGGCCGCGCCGAGAAGGACGAAGAAGACGAGCCCCACGGGATTTATCATGGAGTCGGCCCCGCCGGCGACGACCACATCGGCCTCGCCGCGCTCGATGGTCCGCATGGCGAGCCCTATGGCCTGGGTCGCCGCGGCGCAGGCCGAGGTGACCGTCGAGTTGACACCTCGAAGCGAGAAGGTCTCGGCGACGAGGGCCGCAGGCCTGTGGGTGTCGTTTCGCATCATCGACTCCCTGTGGAGGCGGTCGAGCTCCGAGGCGAAGCGGCGGCAGTCGAAGCGGCCGTCCCCGCTCCAGCGGGCGATGTCCTCGAGCCTGTTCACGGGAAGGCCCGATGCGAGGCTCACGCCGAAGCGGTCCCTCTCCGTCCCGCTCCCGCCGCGGAGCCCGGCGTCCTCGATCGCCCTGTCAGCGGCCCAGAGCGCAAAGAGCGTGCGCCGCTCGCCCTCGGAGGCGGCGGCCGCCGGAAAGGCCGCCTCTATGGCCTCGAGGTCCTCTCCGGCCACCGAGCCCACGGCCCGCACCGGAGACAGGCGCGCCCCCTCCAGCTCGAGCCCGCGCACGCCCGACTCGCCGGCCAGGGCCCTGCGCCAGCTGTCCTCCACGTCGAGACCCAGGGCCGTGACCATGCCGAGCCCCGTGACGACGACCCTGCGCCCCCCGCGCACGCCGCCCCCCCCGGCCCCCCCGGCCATCACGGCCCGCCTCCGGCGCGGCGCAGGGAGAGGGGCCTTAGCGTATCGGCGTCGAGGCCGCTGTAGTAGGTGAAGAGCCTTCGGAGCCCGGCCGGGTCCACGTCGTGGAAGTGGCTGAAGATGATCCGCTCCATGGAGGCCACCTCCTCGCCGTCGACCGTGACCTTGACCCGTCCGAGCGAATCGGTCTTAGACGTCGAGACGAGCTCCCCCTCCATCTCGGCCGTGAAGCCAGGCCGCAGCCCGGCCGGGAGCTTTACGCCGCCCACGAGAGACATGATCGCCGAGAGCCGGAAGTCGTGGGTGCATACGACGAGCCAGCCGATGAGCTGGGCCATGGCCTCGACGAATATCGCGCCGGGCACAACGGCGCGGCGGCCGAAGTGGCCGCGCAGAAACTCCTCGGAGAGGGTGAAGGTCTTTATCCCCTTTATGACCCTGCCCTTCTCTATGAGATCGACCCTGTCGTAGTAGAGAAACCTCATGGGGCCTCACGGGCTGCGCAGCGCGCGGCGCGTCTTCTCCCGGCGCGCCGGGTCTTCATTCCCCGATCCTCCATCGCTCACCGAAGTCTTCTCACCACGAGGCTTGCGCACTGACCCAGGCGGCTCCTCGCGTTTATCAGCACCGTGCGCACGTCCCTCTCAACGGCCCGGCCCGCTGCGAGCCTGAACTCCGCCGTCCCGTCGAGCTCTTCCGTGTGGAGTGTAGGCGGCACCACGCCCTCTTCCATCATCTTGAGGGCGAGGACCGCGTCTATGGCCGGCGCCGCGGCCCCCGTATCCCCCAGCGCGCCCTTGGACGCGTAGACGAGGGGCCCGGGGTCGCACCGGCCGAAGAGCCCGTTCAGGGCGGCGATCTCCCCGGCGTCGCCCTCTTTCGTGCCGTCCGCGCAGGCCATGATTAGGTCGACGTCCTCCGGTTCAACGGCGGCCGTGCGCAGGGCGGCCTCCATGGCCGAAGATACGGCGCCGCGCGAAGGGAAGGCGCCTCCCGGCGCGAGGCCGAAGGCCGCGCCGAAGCCCGCAACGGCCGCGTGGAAGTGCGCGCCGCGCCGCGAGGCCGGCCCGGCCCGCTCCATTACCGCCACGGCGCACCCCTCGCCCGGGACCGTGCCGCTGCGGTCCGCTCCGAAAGGACGGCACCGGGCCGACTCGCCGCCTGCGGCGAGAACTCCGGCAAGCGCCGCCCTCGCCATGGCCGGGGGCGAGACCTTCTCGCTCACGCCAGCGGCGAGCGCAACGCCGGCGCGCGAACGCCCCACGGTGCACGACGCCTCCCACAGCGCCAGCGCCCCGGCGTCGCCGTGGGGCGAGTAGACCGTGTTCTCCCCCTTAATCCCCAGGTCTATGGCGGCCTGGCAAAAGCCCACGTTGTTGAGCATGCCCAGCGGCCAGAGCGGATATATCTCGCGGTAGGCGCCGCCGTAGAAGAGGTCGTAGTCGAGCCTGCCGTCCGAGAGCGAGGCGCTCACCGCGCCCATGAGGTCTTCGATATCGTAGTCCACGGCGGCCATGCCGGCGAAGAACGCCCTCTCCTCGGCGGCGTAGCCGGAGGAGTCCATACCCGCCGCGGCGGCCGCCTCCCTCGCCGCCTTGATGAGCATGAAGACGTGGAGGTCCATTATGCGGCCGTCCCTCGGTCTTATTCCGAGAGTTGCGGCCGTGAGCCCCTCCACCTGGGCGGCCGCTGAACAAGGAAAGCCCGAGGCGTCGAAACCCCTTACGGCGGAGACGGCCGAGCGCCCTTCGATCAATGCCTTCCACGTGGAGTCCGCGTCGCCGAGGGGGCACACAAGGCCCGCGCCCGTTATCACGACTTCCCCGCCCGTCACGGCGCCTTCAGCCCCCGAACCTTCCCAGACACAGGCAGGCGTTCTGGCCGCCGAAGCCGAAGGAGTTGGAGAGCGACACCGAGTGCTCGAGCCTGCGCGCCAGGTTGGGCACGTAGTCGAGGTCGCACTTCTTGTCGGGAAACTCGTAGTTGATGGTGGGCAGCACCACGGACCTCTCCATGCCCATGAGCGTGAGTACGGCCTCTATGGCCCCGGCGGCCGCTATGGTGTGGCCGAGCATGGACTTGTTCGAGCTTACGGGAACCTCGTAAGCCCGCTCGCCGAGCAGCTCCTTCACGGCCCTCGTCTCCGTCAGGTCGTTCTGCGTCGTGGAGGTGCCGTGGGCGTTTATGTACTCCACGGCCGCCGGGGAAAGTCCCGCGTCCTGGAGAGCGCCCTTCATGGCGAGCACGGCGCCGAGCCCCCGGGGATGGGTGTCGGTTATGCGGTAGGCGTCGGCCGAGGAGCCGTATCCGAGCACCTCCCCCCGTATGTCGGCCCCCCGCGCCCTCGCGTGATCGAGCCCCTCGAGGACCAGGGCCCCGGCGCCCTCGCTCATGACAAAGCCGCTTCGCTTGCGGTCGAAGGGCCGCGACGCCCCCTGCGGCTCGGTGTAGCGCTCGGCCAGGGCCTTTATGAGCACAAACCCCATGAAGCCGGCGAAGTCGAGCGTCGCTTCGGCGCCTCCGGCAAGGGCCACGTCGCAGACGCCGTCGCGTATCATGCGCGCCGCCTCGCCCACGGCCTGGGCCCCGGCCGCGCAGGCGCTCACAACGGCGAGGTTCGGCCCCCGGCACTCGAAGAGGCGGGCGAGGAGGCAGGAAGCCACGTCGGGCTTTCGCCTGTAAAAGTTCAGGAACGAGTACCCGCCGGCGGCGGCGAGCCCGTCGAGGTCCCACGTGCCGTCGTCGCGCCTGAAACGGTGGAGAAAGACCATGTCCCCCACCCGCGGGTTGTCGCCGTGGGTGCCAAGGGCCACGGCTATGCGGCTCCTGTCGGCGACCTCGCCGAGCCTTGCCTGGTCCGCCGCCTCGCGCGCCGCCGCCGCCATGAGCCTCACGCCCCTCGATGCGCACTTGTCGAGCCTGGAAAGGAAACCCTCACCCTCGATCCAGCGGTCGTCCACCTCGCCGCCTATGCGGCAGGGCAGCCCCCTGGTGTCGAACCCTTTTATCCAGTCGATGCCCGAACGACCCTGCGCCGCACGCTCGAAAGTCTCCTCGGCACTCCCGCCAAGAGGCGTGACCATGCCGTAACCGGTGACGACAACCCTGCGCCGCGAAGACTCCGCCTTCCAAGATGACACCACACTCCCCCGTCCCGGAATCCGGTTAATCACCCTGGGGGAAACTTTCTGTAGAAAGTTTCCCCCAGACCCCCTTCAAAGACTTTTAATACGACTTGGTTTCCCCCTGTTTTGCCTGGCAAAACAGGGGGAAACCAAGTCGCGTTAAAAGTTTTTGGAGGGAGTCTGAGGGAACCTTTTTACAAAAAGGTTCCCTCAGGTAATTCAGAATATCTTTTCACGCTCCTGGGTTTTTTCGAGCCATTCTTTTATGAGTTCGTCGCCGTTTTTGTAGGGTGCCGGTGCGCCGCAGGCCCCGCACTTCACCTTTGTGCCCTCTGTTTCCCACTGCGATGCGCCGCAGCCGCACTTATCGGGCAGGCTGTCGAGGATGTCCATGACGCCGGCGGCCATGCTGCGCACCGTTATCATGGCCGGCACCTCGTCCATGTCGGAGCCCGCTTCGAGTTCGCCGAGGTTTTCCTCGCCGAAGCGGATGGCCAGGAGTCTGACGGCCTTGTCGGTGAGCTCGTTGTCCTCGTTGACGGCGCTGCCCTCGCCGAAGAGTTCCTCTATGTGCTCGATGATGAAGTGGCGGGCCATCTTGATGCCGAAGGCCTGTTCGAGCCGGTAGTTGATGTCGAGGAAATCGAGCGATTCGGCGCCGAGGTCGTTTATGAGCGAGCTGTCGGCGTCCACGTCCTTGACGTCGATATTGAGCGTCTCGGCCACGGCCTTCTTCACCTCTTCTATGACCGTCTCTTCCGGTATGAGCTGCTGTGACATCTCTCCTCCTTGATTTTTAAGGAAACTTCGATTTATTCCACCGGGGAAAGACGCGGGTCTTCGACCCTTCCGCGGAAACTTTCCCCGGGGCGGTCAACCTGAAGCTGCCATAATAGAGTCGGGGGCGTCTTTTGCGGCCCTTCAGCGCCCGCCTATCCTGCCGAAGAGGCTGTTGCCGAGTCCCCGGTCCACCACTATTGTCTGGCCGCGCAGGCCCCGGCTCCCGGGAGAGCAGAGAAAGCTCACCACGTCGGCTATCTCCTCGGGCTCGACGAACATCTCCTCTGGGACGGCGTCGAGGCCTTCCCACAGGCGTCTTAGCACCTTGTAGGAGTCGGTCCTGACCAGTCCGCCGCAGACGGCGTTGAAGCCCACGCCGCGGGAGGCGAACTCTTCGGCGCAGTCGCGCACCACCGACTCCATGGCCGCCTTCATGGAGCCCAGGGGATAGGAGGGGTTGTAGAAGCGGCTTCCGAGGCTCGAGACGAAGACGACCCTGCCGCCCGAGGCCTCGAGCATGGGAAGGGCCTGCTGTATGCAGAAGATGTTGCCCAGGTAGTTGGTCTCGACAAGCTGCCTGAGCTCGCGCTCGAAGAGCCTGTGGAAGGGCTTGAAGGGCGCGCGGGCCGCGTTGAGCACCAGGAAGTCGAGCCTGCCGGCGCCCTCGGCCACGGCTGCCATCATGGCCCTGACGTCGTCTTTCTTCGAGATGTCGGCCCTCACGAGGCTGACGCTGCGTCCCAGCGACTCGAGCTCGGCCTTGAGCTCCAGGGCGCCCTTCTCCGAGGCGCCGCCCTCTTTGCGGTAGTTGAGCACGAGGTCGGCCCCGTCGCGGGCGAGCCTGCGCGCCACGGCGGCGCCGATGCCCCGCGAAGCGCCCGTAACAAGCGCCGTCTTTCCCCTGAATACCGCCGCCAAGAGCCCTGCCTCCATCGGACAATGTGATAAATTATGGAATTTTACATGAAGAGGCGCCCAAGGTCAACAGGAAAGCACGCCCCGCCGGGACCGCCTTGACGGAGCCTTCCCCGGCGAAACGACGAGGAGGCGCCGAAACGCCTCTTGACTTCTCATAACAGGTGTCGTATCATATGTTACAGTCATCTCCAACCCTGTCCCTCCCGTCCGGGCGGGGACAGGCCAATCGAGTGGGGGGGGATCGCCCTTGTGGATAAAACGCTATGACTTCGTAATACTCATCAAGGAGATCCGCCTTCAGCTCGACCTGAGCCAGGAAGACCTGGCAAGAGAGATCGGCGTGAGCTACGCCACCGTCAACCGGTGGGAGAACGGACGCTTCCTGCCGTCCAAGATGGCGCTGCGGCAGGTGGAGGCCTACTGCGACCGCATGATCGAGCTCGGCAGACTCCTCCTGCCCGACGAGACGGTAAAGGAAGCCCTCTGACGAGAGTATGTCCGGCCCCCGCCACGGCGGCCGGACATCCGCCTCCACGCCGTTATCGACCGCCGCCGGGCCGGGATGCCCCGGACCGTCCCGAGGGGCGGCGTCTCCTCACGGCATTGCGCCCGACGGCGCCCGGTCTCCATATGGCAGCCGGCCGGGTGCGGCCCTCGCGGAGACGCTCGAAACCCGAGTTGGCCGTAGTAGCAGGCTCAAGCCGCCGCCGGCGGTCCAAGCCGCGCACGCCCGTGGACACGGCCGCCAAGGAGAGGTGAGATGCTTCAGACAAGGACACTCCACTCCCACAGGCGAAAGATCGCCCTCATAGGAAACCACCTGCCGCGCCAGTGCGGCATCGCCACATTCACGACCGACCTGCTCGCGGCCCTCGCCGAGGAATCGCCGACCGAAGAGTGCTGGGCCGTGGTGATGAACGACGTGCCCCAGGGCTACCGCTACCCCGACCAGGTGCGCTTCGAGATAAACCAGCGGGCCATAGCCGACTACCGCCTGGGCGCCGACTTCCTCAACATGAACCGCGTCGACGTCGTCTGCCTCCAGCACGAGTTCGGCATATTCGGCGGCGAGAACGGCGCTCACGTGCTCGACCTCGTCAGCAACCTGCGCATGCCGCTGGTAACCACGCTCCACACCGTGCTCCAGTCGCCATCGCAGGGACAGCTCGCAACGACAAGGCGCATAGCCCAGCTCTCGGACCGCCTCGTCGTCATGAGCCGCCGGGCCCGCCACATCCTCGAGGAGGTCTACGGCGTGCCTTCCGGCAAGATCGCCCTCATCCACCACGGCATCCCGGACGTCCCCTTCGTGGACCCCAACTACTACAAGGACCAGTATGGCGTGGAGGGGAGAAAGGTGATCCTCACCTTCGGACTCCTCTCGCCGGGCAAGGGCATCGAGACGATGATCGACGCCCTTCCCTCGGTGATAAAGAGACACCCCGATGCGGTCTACATCGTGCTCGGCGCCACCCATCCCCAGGTAAAGAAGAACCACGGCGAGGCATACCGCCTCTCGCTCCAGCGCCGGGCCCGCGACCTCGGCGTGGGAGAGCACGTCATCTTCCACAACCGCTTCGTCGACATCAAGGAGCTGTGCGAGTTCCTCGGCGCCGCCGACATCTACGTCACGCCCTACCTCAACCGCGAGCAGATAGTCTCGGGCACCCTGGCCTACGCCCTCGGAAGCGGCAAGGCCACCGTCTCCACCCCCTACTGGTACGCCGAGGAGATGCTCGCCGACGGCCGCGGCCGCCTCTTTCCCTTCCAGGACGCCGAGGCGCTGGCCGAGACGGTGAACGATCTCCTCACCCACGAGGTCGAGCGCCACGCCATGCGCAAGCGGGCCTACACCTACTGCCGCAAGATGGTCTGGAAGGAGGTGGCCCGCGAGTACCTCCAGCTCTTCAGCGAAGTGAAGCGGGAGAGGGAGCGCACCCCCAGACCGGTGGCGCGCCCCAAGACCGTGATAGGGTCGGCCCCTGGCGAGCCGCCCCAGCCCAAGCTCGACCACATAAGGCGGCTCACCGACGACGTGGGCATCATCCAGCACGCCAAGTACACCGTGCCCAACCGCTACCACGGCTACTGCACCGACGACAACGCCAGGGCGCTCATAGCCGTGCTCATGGCCCAGGACATGATCGCCGACGGCGAGGCGGCGACGGACCTCGCCTGCACCTACATGAGCTTCCTCCACCACGCCTTCAACGAGAAGAACGGCCGCTTCCGCAACTTCATGGGCTACGACCGCCGCTGGCTCGAGGAGGTGGGCTCCGAGGACAGCCACGGCCGGGCCGTGTGGGGACTGGGCGAGGCCGTGGCCATGGCCGAGTCAGCGGACCTCCGGGCCGCCGCCCAGGACGTCTTCGAAAAGGCCCTGCCCGCGCTCACGACCTTCGAATCGCCAAGGGCCTGGGCCTTCGCCCTCATAGGCATACACGCCTACCTGCGCCGCTTCGCCGGCGACAGCGAGGTGCGCCGCATAAGGGGGAAGCTGGCCGAACGGCTCCTCCAGAAATACCGCAGAAACGCCGACGACCGGTGGGTCTGGATCGAGGATACCCTTACCTACGCAAACGGCAAGATATCGCAGGCCCTCATCATGTCGGGCCGCAGCCAGCGAAACGAGGAGATGCTCCGGGCCGGGCTCCGCACCCTCGCCTGGCTCATGGATGTCCAGACCGACGCCAAGGGCCACTTCGTGCCGGTGGGCAACAACGGCTGGTACCGCCGCGGAGGACTCAAGGCGCGCTTCGATCAGCAGCCCATAGAGGCCCTCGACATGATCGAGGCCTGCCGCGAGGCATACGAGGCAACGGGCGAAGACGTCTGGCTCAACCACGCCCAGCGCTGCCTCGACTGGTTCCTCGGCAGAAACGACCTCAACGCCCCGCTCTACGACCACAGAAGCGGCGGCTGCTGCGACGGCCTCCAGGCAGACGGTCCAAACCGCAACCAGGGGGCCGAGTCCACGCTCGTCTGCTTCCTTTCACTGCTCAACCTCAACATGCTGCGCAGCCGCATCTCCATCGAGAGCGGGAGCGAGGCGCCGGAACGCGAGGGGGTGGCGGCCCATGGCGGCTGAACCCATCGTCATGGTGAGCTCCTACCCGCCGCGCCTGTGCGGCATAGCCACCTTCTGCGAGGAGGCCAGGGAGTTCATCCAGAAGGCCAACCCCGGTCGCCCTGTGCTCGTCATAAGCCACACCGACGGAGAGGGCGAAGGCGTCATCCCCATCATCGACACGAGCCGTCACGACTGGTGGAGGCCCGTGGCGAGGGAGATCGAGAGGCTCTCCCCCTACGCCGTCCACATCGAGCACGAATACGGCCTCTACGAGTACTACGACCCCCGCCACATGGGCGACGGCAACGCGGGCTTCCTAAACCTCCTCGAGGCCATAGGCGATTTCCCAATCGTCGTCGAGCCCCACACGATCCACGGAAGACTGCGCGACCCCGAGGCCGACTTCATCTACAGGATGTGCCAGCGGAGCCACGTGGTCCTCTTCAAGTGCAGCTACCAGAAATGGCGGCTCGACTGGACCTTCAAGGGAAGGGGCTGGCCCACGCCGCTGAACATAATGGTCGTGCCCCACGGCGCGCGCTGCGACAAGCGCTGGGGAGTGCACGAGACAGCCGCCATTCGCAAGGAATTCGGACTCGACAAGATCGGGCTCGCCGACCACGTGGTCGGCATGATCGGCTGGATCCAGTCCAACAAGCGCTGGGACATACTCCTGTCCATGTGGGAGGAGATACACAACGAGATCAAGGAGCGGTCGGGCAAGGAGTGGGACCTGCTCGCCGCGGGGGCCATGCGCGACCCCAACCACAGGCGCGACTACGAGGTGTGGAAGTCGGAGGTCCAGATACTGGCCTGCAAGGGGCTCGCCCACTACCACGAGTTCATCCCCCGCGGCGACGCCTACTACAAGATGATGGCCATATGCGACTTCATCGTCCTGCCCTCGACCGACGAGACCCAGTCGGGCACGCTGGCCCGCATAATCGCCCTCAACAAGCCCTACATCACCACGGCGCCGCTCGAAGGGCTCACGGCACAGACCCTCGAGAGCGAGGGGGGACTGCTCTTCACCACAAAAGAGATGCTGCGCCGCAAGGTCGTAAAACTGGCCCTCGACGAGGAACTGCGCATGGAGCTCGGAAACAACCTCAGGCGCTACCTCGAGGAAGTCGTCTGCTGGGAAGTGGTGGCCCGGCAGTACAACGAGGCCTACGAACTGGCAAGGACGGCGGTGCGCACGGGCAAACCCGTTACACTCGAACCCGAGTTCTGAACGCTCTTCGAGCCTGGGGGAAACTTTCTGAAGAAAGTTTCCCCCAGACCCCCTTCAAAGACTTTCAATACGAGTTGGTTTCCCCTGTTTTGCCAAGCAAAACAGGGGAAACCAACTCGCATTAAAAGTTTTTGGAGGGAGTCTGAGGGAACCTTTTTTCAAAAAGGTTCCCTCAGAGCAATCAGGGTTTCCACGACGGAAAGACTCAGGGGGGAGGGAGGTTCGGCTTACCGAGCGAGGAGGCGGAGACGATGCGAGCCGAAGAGCTTTTCGAGCGTCACGGCGCCAATCCCATAATCCAGCCCGGCGACATACCTTACCGGGCCAACTCGGTCTTCAACGCCGGCGCAGCCAAGGTGGGAGACGACGTGCTCCTGCTCATGCGTGTCGAGGACCGTCGCGGCATATCGCATCTCACGGCGGCGCGCAGCCGCGACGGCGTGAGCGAGTGGCGCATCGACCCGTTCCCCACCCTCGCGCCCGATCCCCACGCTCATCCCGAGGAGATATGGGGCATCGAGGACCCGCGGATAACCCGTGTCGACGAGCTCGACCTCTGGGTCATCCTCTACACGGCATACTCGAAGGGCGGCCCCCTCGTCTCGCTCGCCACGACCGGGGACTTCAGGACCTTCGAGCGCAAGGGGGCGGTCATGGCCCCCGAGGACAAGGACGCGGCGCTCTTCCCCGTTCGCTTCAAGGGCCGCTGGGCCATGATCCACAGGCCCGTCCCGGCCATGGCCGGCATGGGCGCCCACATCTGGATATCCTTCAGCCCGGACATGAGGCACTGGGGGGACCACCAGATACTCATCCCGGCGCGAAAGGGCGCGTGGTGGGACGCCAACAAGGTGGGGCTCTCGCCGCCGCCGCTTCGGACCTCCAGGGGGTGGCTCATACTCTACCACGGCGTGAGGGCCACGGCCGGAGGCTGCCTCTACCGCCTCGGCCTCGCCCTGCTCGACCTCGAGGACCCGACGCGGGTGCTGGCGCGCTCGGACGAGTGGGTCTTCGCTCCTGAGGAGGACTACGAGCTCACGGGCGACGTGGACAAGGTCGTCTTCCCCTGCGGCTGGGTGGCGGAGGGGGACGACGTGCTCCTCTACTACGGCGGGGCCGACCGGTGCATAGCCCTGGCCAGGGCGAGCCTTTCGCGGATGCTCGACTGGCTCGAAGAAAGGGGCCGCAGGCGGACGGGCGGCGGAGGCGGCCGGTGAGGATCGCCATGCTCTCGCCCATAGCCTGGCGCACGCCGCCGCGCCACTACGGTCCCTGGGAGAGCGTGGTTTCGCTGCTCACCGAGGGGCTGGTCGAGCGCGGCCTCGACGTAACACTCTTCGCCACCGGCGACTCCCAGACCAGGGCCCGCCTCGTGAGCGTCTGTCCCCGGGGCTACGAGGAGGACCCGGAGATCGAGCCCAAGGTCTGGGAGTGCCTACACATAAGCGGGCTCTTCGAGCAGGCCGACGACTTCGACATCATACACAACCACTTCGACTTCCTCCCCCTCACATACACGGCCATGACGACGACACCGGTGGTGACCACCATCCACGGCTTCTCGTCGCCCAGGATACTGCCGGTCTACGAGAAGTACGACGGCCGGGTCCACTACGTGGCCATAAGCGAGGCCGACAGGAGCCCCAGGCTCCGCTACGCCGCCACCATACACCACGGCATAGATCTTCGCCGCTTCACCTTCAGGCCCGATCCCGGCGACTACCTCCTCTTCTTCGGCCGCATCCACCCGGAGAAGGGCGCCAGGGAGGCCATAGAGGCGGCGCGGCGCGCGTCGATGAAGCTCGTCATGGCGGGGGAC
>DRME01000117.1 GCA_011375175.1 Deltaproteobacteria bacterium
GACTCCCTCCAAAAACTTTTAACGCCCTGCGGATCATCCCGATTTTGCCTGCAAAATCGGGATGATCCGCAGGGAATTAAAAGTCTTTGAAGGGGGTCTGGGGGAAACGTGGGCCTATGGCCCTTCTACGGAAAGTTTCCCCCAGGGTAATTAATACTTCTTAACCGTCGCCGCGGCGCCTTTTTTCGCTTTCTTTATGAGCCTCTCCTTCTTCCTCATGTGCCTGTTTATGAGGCTCACCACCTCCCTGGGGTCGTCGGTGAGGTGGAGCAGTTCCAGGTCCTCCTCGTCTATGGTCTTGTACTTGAGCATGGTCTTTCGCATGAAGTCGATTACGGGCCGCCAGTACTCGCTGCCGAAGAGTATGATGGGGAAGGTGTATATCTTGTGGGTCTGCATGAGCGTGAGGGCCTCGAAGAGCTCGTCAAGGGTGCCGAAGCCGCCGGGCATGCAGACGTAGCCGATGGCGTACTTGACGAACATGACCTTGCGGGCGAAGAAATAGCGGAAGTAGAGGGAGCGGTTCTGGTAGTTGTTGGCCTTCTGCTCCTGGGGCAGCGAGATGTTGAGCCCCACCGATACGCCGTGCTCGGCGGCCCCCTTGTTGGCCGCCTCCATGATGCCCGGTCCCCCGCCGGTTATTATGGCGTAGCCCTCCTTGGAGAGAAGGCGCGCCACCTCGACGCACTGCTTGTAGAACTTGCTGTTTGCATGGAGCCGGGCCGAGCCGAAGATCGATACCGCCGGGCCTATGTCGGAGAGTTCGTCGAAGCCGTCGACGAACTCGCTCATGATGCGCAGCAGCCACCATGACTCCTTGCCCTTGAAATCGTCTACCATGTCTACTCCCACTCGATGGTGCTCGGCGGCTTGGAGCTTATGTCGTAGACCACGCGGTTTATGCCGCGCACCTCGTTGATTATGCGCGAGGAGATGCGGGCGAGCACGTCGTAGTCGATCCTCACCCAGTCGGCCGTCATGCCGTCCACGCTCTCCACACACCTTATGGCCGCCGTGTTCTCGTATGTCCTCTCATCGCCCATGACGCCGACGGTCTTCACCGGCAGGAGCACGGCGAAGGCCTGCCACATGGAGTCGTAGAGGCCGGCGGCCTTTATCTCCTCGAGCACTATGGCGTCGGCCTCGCGCAGCATGGCGCAGCGCTCCTCGGTCACCGGGCCTATTATCCTGATGGCAAGTCCCGGGCCGGGAAAGGGGTGGCGCGAGACGAGCTCGTCGGCCATGCCGAGCTCGCGGCCCAGACGCCGGACCTCGTCCTTGAAGAGCTCGCGCAACGGCTCGACGAGCCGGAGCTTCATGCGCTTTAGCAGCCCGCCCACGTTGTGGTGGCTCTTGATGGTCGCCGACGGCCCCTTGAACGAGACGCTCTCGATTACGTCGGGATAGAGCGTGCCCTGGGCGAGGAACTTCACCCCCTTTATCTTCCCGGCCTCCTCCTCGAAGACCCTGATGAACTCGCGGCCTATGATCTTTCGCTTGCGCTCGGGGTCGCGCACGCCCCTCAGCCTCGCAAAGAACCTCTCGCGGGCGTCGACACAGCGTATGTCCATATGGAAGTTCCTGCGAAGTGCGGCCTCCACCTTGGCGGCCTCGCCCTTGCGGAGCACGCCGTTGTCGACGAATATGCAGGTGAGCCGATCTCCCACGGCGCGGTGGACCAGCACGGCCGTGACGGCCGAGTCCACACCGCCGCTTATGCCGCAGACCACGCGGGCATGGCCGACCTTCTTCCTGATCTCCCCCACGGCGCTCTCGATGAAGCCCTTCATGGTCCACGACGCCTCGAGGCGGCAGACCCTGAACAGAAAGTTCCTGATTATCCGCTCGCCGCACTCGGTGTGCGCGACCTCCGGGTGGAACTGGAGGCCGAAGATCTTCTCTTCACCGTGGCGCATGGCGGCTATGACGCCGTTTGAGCTGCGGGCCGTTACGACGAATCCCGGCGGCGGCGTCTCCACGCGGTCGCCGTGGCTCATCCAGACCCTGTAGCTCTTTTTCCTCAGCCCCGAGAAGAGGGCGTGGCGCCCGACGGGCTCGATGAAGGCCTCGCCGTACTCGCGTCTTCCCGACCGTTCGAGCTTTCCGCCGAGCAGGTGCGCCGTGAGCTGCATGCCGTAGCATATGCCCAGCACCGGCACGCCCAGCTCGAAGAGCGCACCGTCGATCTTCGGCGCGCCCCGGTCGAAGACGCTGGCCGGACCGCCGGATAGCACTATCCCCCTGGGAGCGAAGGCCTTGACGGCGGCCATCTGCTCCGGCGGGGGATGGATCTCGCAGTAGACGCCGGCCTCGCGTATCCTGCGCGCTATGAGCTGCGTGTACTGCGAGCCGAAGTCGATTATAAGGACTTTCTGATCGTGTATGTCCATGATCTCTTTTCCGAGTCCCCGGAAGCCCGGCCCGCGCCAGGCGCGGCCCTGGCTTCCGGGGACCGCCGCGCCTGCGAGGGGGCGGGCGGGAAGGGCCCTTTCACCGGGGGGAACCCCGTGAAGAAGGGCCGTCGGCCCGCGTCTCCCCCGGCGAGACTCCGTCAGATGTCGAGTTTATAGTTGGGCGGCTCCTTGGTGACTATCACGTCGTGGACGTGGCTTTCGCGCAGTCCCGAGGGGCTTATCCTCACGAAGCGGGCCTTTTCGCGCAGCTCGGCGAGGTTCTTGGCGCCGCAGTAGCCCATGCCCGCCTTGAGCCCCCCGACGAGCTGGTAGATGGACGACGATATGGGCCCCTTGTAGGGGACGCGGCCCTCGATGCCCTCGGGCACGAGCTTGAGCTCGCTCTCCACGTCGTCCTGGAAGTAGCGGTCCCTGCTCCCCTTCTTCATGGCCTCGATGGAGCCCATGCCGCGGTAGACCTTGAAGGTCCGTCCCTGGTACAGCACGGTCTCGCCGGGGCTCTCGTCGGTGCCGGCGAAGAGCCCCCCTATCATGACCGAGTCGGCGCCGGCGGCGAGTGCCTTTGTTATGTCGCCCGAGAACTTTATGCCGCCGTCGGCTATGACGGGTATGTCCTTTTTCCTCGCCACGGCCACGGCGTCCATGACGGCCGTTATCTGCGGGACGCCTATGCCGGTGACCACACGGGTCGTGCATATGGAGCCCGGGCCCACGCCGACCTTCACGGCGTCCACACCGGCCCTTATGAGCGCCTCGGCCGCCTCGGCGGTGGCCACGTTGCCGGCGATGAGCGGGCAGTCGAAGTTCTTCTTGGTGGAGGCCACGGCGTCTATGACGCCCCTGCTGTGGCCGTGGGCCGTGTCTATGACCAAGGCGTCCACGCCGGCCTCTATGAGCGCCGCCACCCTCTCCTCGCGGTCGAAGGAGACGCCCACGGCGGCGCCCACGCGCAGCCTGCCGAACCCGTCCTTGCAGGAGTTGGGAAACCTCTCGCGCTTTTCTATGTCCGTGACCGTTATGAGCCCCTTGAGGCGCCCCATGCCGTCCACCACCGGAAGCTTCTCTATCCTGTGGCGGTGGAGTATCTCCTTGGCCTTCTCGATGGAGATGCCCTCGGGAGCGGTGACCACCTCCCTGGTCATTATATCCGATATGCTGCGCTCGGGGTCCTCCTCGAAGCGGAGGTCACGGTTTGTCACAATGCCGACGAGCACGCCGTCCTTCACCACGGGAAAGCCCGAAATGTGTTCGCGCTTCATGATCTCCAGGGCGTCGGCCACACGCTGTTCCGGGGAGAGGGTCATGGGCTTGAGGATGACGACGGACTCGTATTTTTTCACCTTGTCGACCATGGCGGCCTGCTCGGCCACGGTGAGATTCTTGTGGATGATGCCGATGCCGCCCTCGAGGGCTATGGCTATGGCCATGCGCGTCTCCGTCACCGAGTCCATGGCGGCGCTCACGAGCGGTATGTTGAGCCTTATCTCCCGCGTAAGCCGCGTCGATACGTCAACGTCCCTGGGCAGCACCTCCGAGTAGGCCGGCACGAGCAGCACGTCGTCGAAGGTGAGCCCTTCCTTCATGTCTATTCTTTCGGTCATGGCCCCTGCTCCCTTCCTTCAAAGCGCCCGCGGCGCTCCGGCACCGTCGAGTATGACGCCTTCGAGAAGCCCGGCGTCGCTCACGATCATCTCCTCCTGTCCGAAGGCCCCCATCGTCTCGAGCGCTATGGCGGCGCCCGGTATTATGAGGTCCTCGCGCCCCTTCTCAAGGCCGGGCAGCCGGCATCGCCGGGCCGCGGTCATGGCCGAAAGCCGCCGGTAGAGACGCCGGAGCACCGCTTTGCGGAGCACGTGGTTGTTTATCCTCTCCCTGTCGTAGCGTTCGAGGCCGAGGTCCAGGGCGGCCAGCGTCGTGACCGTTCCGGCCGTGCCCACAAGGCGCGCACCGGCCGAAGGACCGTAGGCGCCGGGCTCCACGCCGTCCTCCTTCATGCGCCCTTTCAACGCGCCGAGCACCCGCGCTATCCCGGCCTCCATGGCCGAGAGCTCGGCTGCGGCGGGCGGGTCGCTTGCGAGGTATCGCTCCGCGAGATGGACGACCCCCATCTCCATGCTCCACGACGAAACGCCGCCTCCCTCTGCGGCGGCGATGAACTCCGTGCTCCCGCCTCCTATGTCGACTGCGAGGAGGGGGCCGCGCCGCTCCACGACGCTGAGCACGCCGATGAGCGATAGCCTCGCCTCCTCGCCGCCGTCTATGACCTCCGCGTCGATGCCCGTGCGTTCCCTCACCTCGTCGAGGAAGGCGCGGCCGTTGACGGCCCTTCTCACCACGCTGGTGGCGACGGCCCTCACCTCATCCACACCCTCGCGCCCGAGCAGGGCGGCGAACTCCTCGAGGGCCCTCAGTGTTCTGCGGGCCGCCTCGGGGCTTATGCCCCTCTTCTCGCTGTAGCCGCCGCCAAGGCGCGTTATCCTCCGCTCGTAGACGAGAGGGGTGAGGCTACGGCCCTCGACCTCCGCCACGAGCAGCCGCAGCGTGTTGGTCCCAATGTCTATGGAGGCCCGCCGCGGCGCACGGGCTCCGCTCTCCCGCGCGGCCCTCACCTGCTTACGTCCACCTCGCCCGGCTCGGTGGCTATGGAGAGCCGCGACGCCCCGGCCTTCCTCGCCTTGTCGAGCACCTCGACGACGACGCCGTGCCTCGAGGAGCGGTCCGCGCGCAGCAGCACGCCGCGGCCGGACCTCCCGGAGAGCGCCTCGGCGAGCCTCTCTTCGAGCCTGTCCATGGGCACGGCTTCGTCGCCGACGAAGACCGAGCCTTCACCGGTCACCGTGACGGTCACGGCCCGGCCGGGCTCGCCGGCCGCCGTCTCGGCGCGGGGGAGCTTTATCTTGAGCGACTCCATCATTATGAGCGGCGTCGTCACCATGAATATGACGAGGAGCACGAGCATCACGTCCGTGAGCGGTGTAACGTTTATCTCCGCCATTATGCGCTCCTCACCGCTTGTCAGCTTCCATCCCACCTTCGCCTCCCGCGGCCACCACCGCTGCGAACTCTACGGCCGAGGCCTCGAGCTCCAGGGCCCTCCGCTTAAGCGTCCTCACGAACATATTGTATGCGATGACGGCCGGCACGGCGACGAAGAGGCCGGCGGCCGTGGCCACCAGCGCCTCGGCTATGCCGTCGGCCACGGCTGCGGGACCGGCCCCCTCGGCCGCCGAGAGGTCGCCGAAGGCCCTTATTATGCCGAGCACCGTTCCGAAGAGGCCGATAAAGGGCGCCGTGCTCCCGATGCTTCCCAGCACGGAGAGAAAACGCTCGAGCGAGGCCATCTCGATCCTTGCGGCCAGCTCCATGGCGCGCAGCACCTCGTCGCGGCCCTCGCCGCGGCGGGCGAGCCCGGCCGCGCAGACCCTGGCCAGGGGGTTGTCGGCGGCCTCGCAGAGCCTTGCCGCCCCCTCGCCTCCCGACTCGCACGCAGCCGCGGCGAGCCTTTCGCGGAAGTCGGCCACCGAGGCCCGGAAGCGCGAAAAGCTCCTGGCCCGCTCGAGCATTATGGCCACCGACGCGACCGAGAGCAGCCCCAGGACCGCCACCGTAATCCCGCCTTTTTGCAGCAGCCCCAGAAAGCCGAGTCCCTCAAACATCGCCGCCCGCCTCTTCCTCCATGTAGTCCCTGGCGTAGCCCACGTAGTTTCGCGCCGACCTCTTTATGCCCTCGTACTCCCCGTCCGTCACGGCCCTGGCCACCCGTCCCGGCACGCCGACCACGAGGCTTCGCGGCGGCACCTCCATCCCCTGCCTCACGACGGCCCCGGCCGCTATGATCGACCCCTCGCCGACCACGGCGCCGTCGAGCACCACGGCGCCCATGCCGATGAGGCACCGGTCGGCTATGGTGCAGCCGTGGAGCGTGACGCTGTGCCCTATGGTGACCTCGCCGCCGATGACGAGCGGATGGGTCCTGCCGGTGACGTGGAGCACCGAGTTGTCCTGCACGTTGGTCATCTCGCCGATCCTGATATAGTTGACGTCGCCCCTTACGACGGCGCCGAACCATATGCTCGAATCGCGGCCCGCCTCCACGTCGCCTATGACCTCGGCGCTCTCCACGACGAAGACCGTCTCGTGCAGCCTGGGCCACACGCCCTTGTAGGGCCTGATCCTTCCCTCTCCGCCTTTCCCCCTTCGGCGCAACTTCTCTGCCGCCTCCCCCCTCGCCTGCAGCCCCCCAAGGGCGCGGACGCAGAATCTTCTTTAAATCCTGAATTTATATCAGATACCGCATCCTTACTCAAGGTCTTTTATCTCGGCGAGCGGACCTTCCGCGTTCCGGCATGTAAGCCTCAGTATCCTCTCGGTGGCCCTTGTAACCGGCGCGGCGGCGGACCTCGCAAGGCCGGCGACCCAGATGATCTCGTCGGCCGAGGCGATGACGAGCGCCTTATCCCTCAGCCGGCCGGGCACCTTGCGGTCCATGAAGAGGTCCTTGAGCTTCTTGCGTCCCTCCATGCCGAAGGGCCTGAGACGGTCGCCGCTTCGCCTCGTGCGGCAGACGAGGGGCAAGCGGAGGGCGTCGAGGTCGAAGTACGCCGTGAGGGGGTCGATGCCTTCGACGGGCGGCGCTCCGTTGAGGGAGGCGTCGACGACCCCGGCCTCCACGGCGCATCGGGCCCACTCTATGAACGTATCACCCGGCACGTCGAGCTCGATCTCCCGCGCCGCCGCCCCTCCACCCGGCGGCCTGCGGCGGCCGACGACGAGCCGTTCGTACTCGCGCCGGGCCTCGAGGCCTCCCGGCAGGTCCAGGCGGGCGTTGGGGGCCGGGCCCGCAACGAGAGAGGCGAGGGCCTCGAGGTGCGCTGAGCAGAGCGTGACATCGGGATCAACGAGCCCGACGGCGCTGATGAGCGAGCGCAGCGACAGCGAGCGGTGCGCCCCGATAATGACGGCCCGGTCGAGGACGACGGCGTCCCCGCCGCGCTCGATCAACGCCTCGGAAAAGAGGGCGGCCGCGGCGGCGCCAAGGAACTCCTCGTCGCAGCGGAGAAGCCGCGCCGTGCGCACAAGGGCGCGCCGAAGCGCCGGGTTGCAGCGCCGCTCCAGCCACGGCACGACCTCGAGGCGAAGCCGGTTCCTCAGGTACCTCGTGTCGCGGTTCGAGTCGTCCTCCACCCACTCCACGCCCGCGGCCCGCGCATAGGCGAGCACATCGTCACGGCCCACCTCTATGAGCGGCCTTATGAACGGCCCCCTCACGGGCGGGATGCCCCCCAGCCCCCGCGGACCGCTGCCCTTGAGAAACCTCATGAGCACCGTTTCGGCCTGATCGTCGGCCGTGTGGCCCGTGGCTATGCGCCCTGCGCCGAGCTCCGCGGCCGCCTCGCGGAAAAAGGCGTAGCGGGCCTTCCTCGCCGCCGCCTGCACCGAGCCCCCCTCCCGCTTGAGCGCCTCGCCGTCGAGCGCCGTCTCCCTAAAGGGCAGCCCCAGGCGCGCCGCCGTCTCACGGACGAAGGCGGCGTCGCGGCGCGACCTCTCGCCACGGAGACCGTGGTCCACGTGGCAGACGGCCACCCTCACGCCGAGCTCCCCGCAGAGCGAGCAGAGCACGTGGAGCATCACCATGGAGTCCACCCCACCGGAAACGGCGGCCAGCACGAGCTCGCCGGGAGCGGCCATGGCATGGCGCCGCAGCGTCTCTTTGACCGTAGCGAGCATCGCCGTATTATACCACAAAAGCCCGGCGCCGCGACCACGGCCGCCATACCCGGCAAAGAGTAAAAGAGTAAAGGAAACTCCGATTACTTGCCCTGGGGGAAACTTTCTGTAGAAGGGCCACAGGCCCACGTTTCCCCCCTGCCCTATATTATTCGGGTCTTCGGCTGTACCGGGGGGTCGGCCCGCGCCAGGCGGAGTTGTTACGCCTTTGCGGCCCGCCCCCCCGGTACAGCCCCCATGAAGCAGCCGGCGCGGGCAGCCTGGGGGAAACTTTCTGCAGAAGGGCCACAGGCCCCCGGTTCCCTCAGAGCTTCTACAGAGAGAGAGTTCAAAATTGCCAAGGGCGAAGGCTTCTGCTATAATATGCAATTTTATCGACCCCTTTTCCCCGCGTCGGACCGGCCTGGCGGCCGCTTGCGCGGCGGGGGGCGGGACTTATTTTATTCACGGGGTGAAAAGAGAGCCGTTGAAAAAACGCGGCAAGGCATATCTCGTCGGCGCCGGACCGGGCGATCCGGGCCTCGTCACGCTCAAGGGCCTCGAGGCCATAAGAGAGGCCGACACGATTATCTACGACTTCCTCGCCAACAGGGCCCTTCTCGACCATGCGAGAGAGGACGCCAGGGTCGTCTACGTGGGCAAGCGCGGCAGCGAAAAGACGAGGACCCAGGAGGAGATCAACGACCTCATAATAGACGAGGCCCGCAGGGGCCGCACCGTGGTGAGGCTCAAGGGCGGAGACCCCTTCATATTCGGCCGCGGAGGCGAGGAGGCGGCGGCGCTCGTGGAGGCCGGCGTGCCCTTCGAGGTCATACCCGGCGTGACATCGGCCACGGCCGCCCCGGCCTGCGCGGGCGTGCCGCTCACCCACCGGGACCTGGCATCGACGGTGACATTCGTGACCGGCCAGGAAGACCCCCGCAAGGGCCGGTCCGCCGTGGACTGGGGGAGCCTGGTGCGCGGCGGCGGCACCCTCGTATTCCTCATGGCCTGGAAGAACCTCCCTCTCATCGTCAAGAGCCTCATATCGAACGGAATGGACCGGAAGACGCCGGCGCTGGCGGTGCGATGGGGGAGCCTCCCCACACAGGTGAGCGCGGCGGGCACGCTCTCGGAGATAGAGACCCTCGTAAGGGAGAAGGAGATAAAGGCGCCCATGGTGCTCGTGGTGGGAGCGGTGGTGAGCCTGCGCGAAAGGCTCAACTGGTTCGAGAAGAGACCGCTCTTCGGCCGCCGCATCGTCGTAACGCGGGCAAGCGAGCAGGCCGGTTCTTTCGCCTCGCTTCTCGAGGCCCGCGGCGCCCAGCCCCTGCTCTTCCCCACCATAAAGACCACGCCGCCGCCGCGCTGGCGGGAGCTCGACCAGGCCCTCGCAAGGCTCGACACATACGATTGGGCTGTATTTACGAGCGTAAACGGTGTAAGATATTTCTTCCGCAGGCTGCGGCGCAGGGGGCTTGACCTGCGCGAGCTCAAGGGCGTAAGGCTCTGCGCCATAGGACCGGCCACGGCCTCGGCACTAAGGGAGCTGGGCCTCAACGTGGACCTCACGCCGAAGAAGTTCGTAGCCGAGTCGGTCATCGAGGCCCTCCGGGCCCGCGGCATAAAGGGCAGGCGCTTTCTTCTGCCCAGGGCGCTCAAGGCCCGCGAGGTCCTGCCCGAGGCCATAAGAAGACTCGGCGGCCATATAGACGTGGTGCCGGCCTACAGGACCGTGCGGCCCGTGAAGCAGGCCGCCCTCCTGCGCAAAACGCTCCGCGAGGGCGGTGTAGACGCCGTGACCTTCACCTCGTCGTCGACGGTCGCCAACTTCGCCGCCCTCTTCAGGAAAGGCGAGCTCACGGAACTGCTCCGGGACGTGAAGGTGGCCTGCATAGGGCCGGTGACGGCCGAGACGGCCCGCGAGGCGGGGCTCCACGTCCACATAATGCCCAGGCGCTACACGGTCCCCGCCCTCGCCGACGCCATAGCCGAGTTCTTCGAGGAGGCCGGCCGCCCCTCTGTCGATCCCCCCGCGCCGTCTCCCCGCCCGTAAAGGCGGAAACGGCGCTCGGACAACAGCGAAGCCAGGGGTTGCGTACCCTGAAGAAAGGAGTGACCATGAACTTCCCCGCCTACAGGCCCAGGAGGCTGCGCAAGAGCGAGACCCTGCGGCGCATGGTCCGCGAAACGGCGCTCAGCGTCGACGACCTCGTACTCCCTCTCTTCATCACCCACGGCCGGGACGTGAAAAGACCCATCGAGAGCATGCCGGGACACTTCCAGCTCTCGGTCGACAGGACGGCGCAAGAGGCCAGGGAGATAGTGTCGCTGGGCATTCCGGCGGTCATCCTCTTCGGCATACCGGAGCACAAGGACGAGGTCGGCAGCTCGGCGCTCGCCACCGACGGACCCGTGCCCCGTGCCGTAAGGGCCATAAAGGACGCCGCGCCCGAGCTCTGCGTCATAACCGACGTCTGCCTCTGCGAGTATACTTCGCACGGTCATTGTGGTATCATAGAGAAGGGCGACGTAAGCAACGACTCCACCATCGAGGTGCTGGCCCGCGAGGCCCTCTCCCACGCCCAGGCCGGCGCCGACATGGTCGCACCGTCGGACATGATGGACGGCAGGGTCGAGGCCATACGCTCGATGCTCGACGAAGAGGGCTTCAGCTCGCTGCCCATCATGAGCTACGCCGCCAAGTACGCCAGCGCCTTCTACGGCCCCTTCCGCGACGCCGCCGAGTCCACGCCCCGCTTCGGCGACCGCCGCAGCTACCAGATGGACCCGGCCAACTCGGACGAGGCGATCCGCGAGGTGGCGCTCGACATCGAAGAGGGCGCCGACATCGTCATGGTCAAACCGGCCCTGCCCTACCTCGACATCATAAGGCGCATACGCGACGACTTCGACCATCCCGTGGCGGCCTACAACGTAAGCGGCGAATACTCCATGATAAAGGCCGCCGAGAAAGAGGGCTGGATCGACGGGGAACGGGCCATGATGGAGTCGCTGACGGCCATAAAACGGGCGGGCGCCGACATGATCCTCACCTACTTCGCAAAAGACGCGGCCCGGGTGCTGGGCCGGTAGGCCCGCCTCGACGGGGGCTCTTCCAGAGGGAGACCCGACAGTCCTTCCAGCCTTGGAAGGGGAAGGTTTCCCCGACAACAGAAAGACCGACGGAGAAGAATATGAACCCGCCTATGCCCAAGGGCCATCCCCACGAGGTGCCGGGGATGGAAGGAGATAAAGCAACCGGCAAGAAGAAGTGGCTGCCCAAGCTCATAGCCTGGGAGCTCACGCGCTCGTGCAACCTCGACTGCATACACTGCCGCGCCGCCGCCCGTTTCGGCCCCTACCCCAACGAGCTCACCACCGAAGAGTGCCTGGCCATGCTCGACGACGTGGCCTCCTTTTCAAGCCCCATCATCATCATGACCGGCGGCGAGCCCATGCTGCGCGACGACATATGGGAGATAGCGCGCCACGGCACTGACCTGGGCCTGCGCATGGTCATGGCGCCCTGCGGCTTCCTCGTCACCGAGGAGACGGCCCGCAGGATGATCGACGCGGGCATACAGCGCGTGAGTTTCTCCATAGACGGCGCCACGGCGGAGAGCCACGACGACTTCCGCCGCGTAAAGGGAGCCTTCGCAAGCGTCATGACGGCCATAGAGAACGTCAAGAAGGTGGGCCTCGACTTCCAGGTGAACACCACCATCTCAAGGCACAACCTCCACGAGCTGCCCCGCATACTCGAGCTCGTCGTAAGCCTCGGCGCAAAGGCGCACCACCCCTTCCTGCTCGTCCCCACGGGCCGGGGAGAGGCCATGAAGGACCAGGAGATATCGCCCGAAGACTACGAGAAGACGCTGACCTGGTTCTACGAGATGCGCGACAAGGTGCCGCTCCAGTTCAAGCCCACCTGCGCCCCCCACTACTACCGGATCTTCAGGCAGAAGGAGCGCGAGAAGGGTATCGCCGTCAGGCCCGAGACCCACGGCCTCGACGCCATGAGCAAGGGCTGCATGGGAGGCCAGTCCTTCGCCTTCGTCTCCAACACGGGCAAGGTCCAGATATGCGGCTTCCTCGACGTCGAGTGCGGCGATATACGCAAGGAGCCCTTCAGCGTCGTATGGGAGAACTCGGAGGTCTTCAGACAGATGCGGGCCTGGGACGACTACAACGGCCGCTGCGGCTACTGCGAGTACCGTAGCGTCTGCGGAGGCTGCCGGGCCAGGGCCTACGCCTTCACCGGCGACTACATGGACGAGGAACCCTTCTGCACCTACCAGCCGGGCGAGGCGGCCAGGCGGGCAAGGGACGCTAAGAAGGCGGCGAAGGGGGCGTAAGGAGGGCGGAAGGCCGGGTCCGCGAGGTGCCGGGGATGGAAGGAGATGACAGAGGCGGCCCCGGACCGGACAAAGGCCGGGAGGCATAGGCCCGCGCGGCGCTTTCATCAGGGAAGCTTAGGGAAGTTCTGATTAATTACCCTGGGGGAAACTTTCCGTAGAAGGGCCAATAGGCCCACGTTCCCCCCTGCCCCTATGTTATTCGGGTCTTCGGCTGTACCGGGGGTTCGGCCCGCGCCAGGCGGGATCTTTACGCCTTTGCGGCCCGAACCCCCGGTACAGCCCGCCGAGGCAGCCGACGCGGACAGTCCGGGGGAAACTTTACAAAAAGCTTCCCTCAGGGCAGTCAATCCAAACTTCCTCAGGAGTGAGAGCCATGGAAATCGATCCCGCCGGACTTACCGACATAAGCGAAAAGGGGGCCGAAAAGGACGGCGTGCGCCAGGAGCTCGACCGCCGTCTCTTCATGCAGCTTCTCGTCTTCGGCGAGTGCCGCAGCACGTCGGCCCTGGTCAGAAGCCTCGACGGCGCCGGATTCGACGCCGTCCTCTACCGGGACGTAAACGATCCACGGGGCGTGGGACTTCTCACCATGCACGAGGACCCGGCGTTCTTCGCCTCGGAGCTGCGCCAGTTCCTACACCTCGAAGGTTTCGCCAGCCTGCCCCTCAAGCAGGAATTCACCATGCTGGGCCGCACCTACGGACTGGGCCACGAGGAGGACCTCGAGGACTGGCTCCTCAAACGTCCCAGGCGGGTGGTCATGAACAAAGCGTGGCCCTGGGCCGTCTGGTATCCGCTTCGCAGGAAAGGGGACTTCGCCCTGCTGGAGCCCCGGGAACAGGCCGCCATACTGCGCGAGCACGGCATGATAGGACGGGCCTTCGGCAAAGCCGACCTGGGCCACGACATAAGACTCGCATCCCACGGCCTCACAGGCCGGGACAACGACTTCGTCATCGGACTCATCGGCAGGGACCTCCACCCCCTCTCCGTCCTGGTCCAGACCATGCGCAGGACCAGACAGACCTCCACCTACATTGAAACCATGGGGCCCTTCTTCATCGGCAGGGCCGTGTGGCAGGGCGGCAGGGTCTGATCCCTAAGGAAACTCTGATTTATTGCACTGAGGGAACCTTTTTGTAAAAGGGTCACAGACCCACGGTTCCCTCAGACTCCCTCCAAAAACTTTTGACGCGAGTTGGTTTCCCCCTGTTTTGCCAAGCAAAACAGGGGGAAACCAACTCGTATCGAAAGTCTTTGAAGGGGGTCTGGGGGAAACGTGGGCCTATGGCCCTTCTACAGAAAGCTTCCCCCAGGGTAATTAAAGAGGCGGTGAAGTCTGCCGAAGGAGAGTATGGGGGCGGGGGGTGGTCCTCGGGAGGTTCCGCCCGCGCCGGGGGGGATTTTTACGGCCTTGCGGGCGGAACCTCCCGAGGACCGCTGGCTTTCGAAGATACGGGCAGCGCACAAAGGGGCCTGGGGGAACGTGGTCCCATGGCCCTTCTCCAGAAAGTTTCCCCCGAGTGATTGAAGGTCTCAGAGCTTCCTTTGCGAAAGGAGTCCCGAGAGATGAAGAATTTCGCCGCCATAGTCCTGGCAGCGGGCAAGGGCACGCGCATGAAGTCGCGGCTGCCCAAGGTGCTCCATCCCGTGGCGGGCCGTCCCATGATCCACTACCCGCTGGTCGTTCTCAAGGCCCTGAAGGCCGACAGGGTGGTGGTTGTGGTGGGTCACAAGGCCGATGAGGTCGAAGCCGCCGTGACGCAGGGGACATTCGATTACGGCGCCGTCGACTTCGTCGTCCAGGACCCCCAGCTCGGCACGGGCCACGCCGTAATGTGCGCCGCCGGGAGGTTGAGGGACTACGAAGGCGACGTGCTCATACTCTCGGCGGACGTGCCGCTCATAACGGAGGCGACCGTCAAGGCCCTCTTCCGGGTCCACCGCCGGAGGCGCGGCGCAAGGCCGGCGCTCACCCTTACGACCGTAATGCTCGACGACCCGGGCGGTTACGGCCGCATAGTCCGCGACAGCGGCGCCGCCGTTGAGCGGGTCGTGGAGCACAGGGACCTGGCGCCCCACCAGCGGGGGATACGGGAGGTCAACGCCGGAGTCTACCTCGCCGAGAGCCGTTTCCTATTCGACAACCTCGAAGGACTCGGCACCGACAACGCCCAGGGCGAGTACTACCTGCCCGATCTCGTGGCCCTCGCCCGCGACAGGGGCCGCGCCGTTGCGGCCCTGACACTCTCCGACCCGACCGAGGTGATGGGCGTAAACAACCGGGCGGAACTGGCGGCCGCCGCTGCGATCATGCGAAGGCGCATAAACACGAGGCTCATGCTCTCGGGCGTCACCATCGTCGACCCGGCGGCGACCTACATAGACGACGGCGTTAAGGTCGGCGCCGACACGGTCATATACCCCAACGTCCACCTCGCGGGACGGACGGTCATAGGCGGGGACTGCGTCATCGAGGAAGGGTCCCGCATCGAGGGCTGCAGGGTCGCATCCGGCGTGCGCGTGCGCTCCCACTCCGTGCTCGAAGGCTCGACCATAGGCGAGGGCGCCGTCATCGGCCCCTTCGCACGCCTAAGGCCCGAGAGCAGGATCGGCAAGGGGGCGAGGGTGGGCAACTTCGTTGAGATAAAGAAGACGGCGCTGGGCAAGGGCTCAAAAGCCAACCACCTCGCCTACCTGGGAGACGCCTCCATAGGTGAGGGCGTCAACATCGGCGCAGGCGTCATAACGTGCAACTACGACGGCGAGAAGAAACACAGGACCGTCATCGAGGACGGCGCCTTCATCGGCAGCGACAGCCAGTTCGTGGCCCCCGTGAAGGTGGGCCGGGGCTCGTACATAGGGTCGGGCTCCACCATAACAAAGGACGTCCCCGCGGAAGTCCTGGCCCTGTCGAGGGCCGAACAAAAGGTGGTGGAGGGATGGCTCGAACGCAGGAAGGCCGGACAGAAGACCACGAAAAAAAAAGGGGGATAGCGCCGGCCTCGAAGGGGACCATGAAGGAAACTCTGATTTATTGCACTGAGGGAACCTTTTTGTAAAAAGGTTCCCTCAGACTCCCTCCAAAAACTTTTAATGCGAGTTGGGTTCCCCCTGTTTTGCTTGGCAAAACAGGGGGAACCCAACTCGTATTGA
>DRME01000118.1 GCA_011375175.1 Deltaproteobacteria bacterium
CCGCACTCTCCCCGCCGCGGGAAGCCTCGACGGCCGCGAGCTTCTTCTTTGTCAGCAGCTCGCGCAGGTAGGCGCGCTCGGACGGGATCTCGACGAGCTGGCGCAGGTACTCGAGGAAGTGCTCCTCTATCTGGTGCTCGCGCGTGAGCTTGCCCGTGAGGAAGGTCCACTGCATGGGAAAGCGGCCCGGCGCGAAGTGGACGTTGTACCAGTGCCAGAAGGCTATGACTATGAGGGCCAGCAACGCCTCGTGCGGGTGGGCGAGCCTGGTGATGCTCTGCACGTAGTGGGGCGCTATGGAGAACTTGGCGATGATGTCGGGAAAGAGGAAGGTGGCGCCCGTGACCATCATGACCGTGTTGCCGAAGACGGCGGCGAAGTAGTGGAGCTTCTGCTTGTACATGAACTTCTCCATCTCGGGACGCTGGTCGCGGCGGCCGAGGAAGTAGAGGAAGTCCTCCTTGAAGTCCACAAGGTCCTTGAAGCTCGGGATCATCGTGCGGTGCCAGTCGAACCGCTTGCGCGATATCTTGTAGAGCGTGTCGAAGACGATGGTGACGACGTGGTATACGCCGGAGAAGATGAAGACCGCGGCCATGGCCCGGTGTATGACCCTCGTGACGTAGATGCCGCCGAGAAAGTCGTTGAAGGGCTTGGCCCAGAAGCTCTCGTGGTAGTGGACCGGCAGCCCCGTGAAGGCGAGGATGAGAAAGGAGCTGAACATGAGCAGGTGCTGGAGCCGTATCTGTATCGAGTAGCGCGGCAGGTCCCCCACGGGGTTGGAGTCCACGTTCTTGTAGAGGAGCACCCTGTCGTCGGGCATCATGCGGATGAGCTCCTCGACCTCGCGCCTCTCCTCCTCGGCGAGCCACTCTATCTCCATGGTCCTGTCCAGGACCTTTCTTGCGTGTTTTGACAGCTTCATATGTCGAGACCTCCTGAGCTCCTCGTTGCTATAGCCAGATTCTGTCGCGGCCGCGCTTGCTCGGCCTCCTCCACGTGGTGCCTTTCCTGAGAACCCAGGCCACGCCGTCGCGGCGGCGGCCCCAGGTCTCAAGGAGCATGAGCCCTATGAGCGCGTAGGTAACGGCGTCACCGACCATGCCGTAGATATGCTCGACCCAGTAGACGAGCGGGTTGTCGTCCTTGCGCTCGGTGGGATGGGGGTCGATGGCGAGGAAACTCCTGTCGGCGTACACGTGGCAGCGCTTGCAGGTCTCCACACGGTTGTTCTCGTGGATGGTGCTCTTCGGGTCGCGCGAAGAGCGGATGTCATGGACGTTGAGGTAGTAGTTCTCCTTCTTGGCGTGACAGTCGAGGCAGTTGGCCGCCTCGTTGAAGCCGTACTTGGTGACCTTCCAGTGGAAGCTCTCCTTGTAGGACTCGGCGGCGAAGGGGAACTTGCGGCCCAGCTCCTCCCCCTCCTCGTGGACGAGTCTTTCGTGGCGCTCGAGCATCTCCTCGTTCTCGTGGCATATGCTGCACAGCGCCACGATCTGCCTGGAGTCCCGGCCCACCTGTTTTATGCGCCGCCCCGTGTGGGCGTAGCGGTGGTTGACGAAGTTGCGGTCCTGGTGGCAGACGTTGCAGCGATCGGTGATCTGGCTGGGCACCTCATCCTCCTCGGGGAGGTAGATGGGGTTGGTGTGGCAGAAGATGCAGTAGGGCTTGTCGGCGTCGCGGGCGCTCTTGGCCACCTTGTCGCGGCCGTGGACGCTGGCGCGGTAGACCTCGTAGATGTTCTTGTGGTTGAACTGTTTCTTCGTGGCCGGGTTCTTTATGCTGTGGCAGGTGGTGTTGCAGGTGACCCCCACCTTCACGGGGTCGTGGGGGAGCTTGTCGATGTAGTTGTGACAGTCCCTGCACCTTACGCGGTTGTGGACCGTCTTCTTGAAGATCGACTCCTTGACGTAGTAGTACTTCCTCTCGCCCTCCTCGGTTATGCGCCCCATCTTTATGTACTTGTGGCACATAAGACAGTTCTCGTCATCGGCCCCGTAGGCCGGGGACGGCGTCAAAGGCCCCCCCCACCACCAAACGACCGACAGGACCGCGACAAAAAGCAGCAGACAGCGCCCTTGCTTCATCATAATCCTCTCCAAGACGTTTTTCTACCACCCAGGGCTGCGCACTCCGCGGCCGGGGCCTGCAGAGTCGTTTCGGCTACGTTATTATATTTAATCAACGGCAAATTGCAATCCTTTTGTTGAGTAAATCCCCCTCTTGACCGGCCTTTCTCTCATCTCCGAGCGCATCCGCCGGGAATAGCCTTCGGAAGAAGGGCCCCAGGGCCGCGCCTCTCCCGGAGCGGCAATAGATCGCGGAGTCTCCCTGAAACACGCCCCGGCCGCCGTGGCGCCCCCTACTTGTCGTGGCACATGAGGCAGACCTCGCCCTTTCTGCCGGCCCGCAGCCTCTGCACGTTGTCGGCGCCGCGGTCGGCCCTGGCAAGGCGCTGCACGCCCCGCTCGTGGGGGTTGTGGCAGGTGGCGCAGAATATCTTGCCCGTGCCGGGCTCAAGCGGCATGACGATCCCCTTCTCCGCCGTCGTCTTCTCCAGTCGTTCGAGCACCTTCTTCGGTGGAACGCGCAGGTGCGTAAAGGGCTCTTTGCGCTTGCGCCTGGACTTCTTCGTCGCCCCGAAGGCGGCTATGAAGGTGCCCGGGTGGTTGGCCATGCCGTAGTGGCAGCGGCGGCAGAGCCGCTCCAGGTTCTCGGTCACCTTGAAGCTCACGTCGCCTATGCCCTCGGCGTGCTTCACGTCCGGCACCACGCTGTGGCAGACGACGCACTTAGTCGTCAGTATCTCGCCCTCGTCGCTTATCATGTCGTGGGGGTCGAGGCGTGTGTAGTTCTTCGGGTCGTGGCACTTGTAGCATATGTCGGTCCTGCCGTTGTAGGGGCCCCCGCGGAAGAACATGGGGTCCAGTATCTTGCGCGAGTACTCCTTTTCGAGACACTGGTAGACGAGGTTGTGGCAGACGATGCACGAGAGTTTCCCTTCCGGGCTTCCCCGCTTGAGGGCGTCCCTGAACTCGGCGGGCATCCTTTCGTACTTCTGCCTGCTCGGCACCATGCCGGTGGCGTGTATGTAGGCGTGGGCCGAGATGTCGTAGTGGCAGCGCTCGCAGAGGGCGATCATGTCGTCGGTCCTGAAGCGGGGGCGGCTCCCCTCGACCGGCGTGCCCACGTGGCACTCGCCGCACATGCCGGGCCGCCAGTGGGGGTTGGGGACCTCGGCGGCCGCCGCGGCCTCCTCGCGGTACTCGGCCGGCACGAGCTCCTCCATCGCCGCCTCGTCGGAGACGTCGCCCAGCTCTTCGAGCGGCACGAGCTCCTCCATCGGGATCGGCGCCTCGTCGATATCCGCGTCCCGTCCGCCCGCCTCCCCGGGAGGAACGAGCTCCTCCATGGGCGCAGGCGCGGAAGGATCGACGACCGTCTCACCGGCGGCGAGCGCCGCCGGCGCCGCCGCGCCCCAGAGGACGGCGGCCGCCGCGGCCGCGAAGAAGAAACGCCCGCCGGCGCCGCCGTATCTACTCGCGCTCGAAGGCATAGACCACGCCCGCCTTGTCTCCCACGTAGAGGATGCCGTCCACAAGGACGGGAGACGAGTTCACCCCGCCCTCGGTCCTCCCCTTCCACACGATCTTGCCGCTCTTGAGGTTCAGGCCGTAGAGGCCGCCCCCCTCGGCGCCGACGTAGCAGAAGCCGTCGCCCGTTACCACGGGTGTAGAGCTTATGCCGCTGGGGAGCCTGAACCAGAACTTTATCTTGCCCGTGCTCCTCTCAAGGCTCGTAAGGTAGCCGCCCTTGGTGCCCACGTAGAGGTCGTCGCCGTAGACGACGGCCGTCGCATATATCCAGTCGTCGAGGGCCGTCTTCCAGCGCAGTTCTCCGGTGGCGGCGTCTACGGCGTAGACCGACCTGTCGTACGAAGATATGTAGACAACGCCGTCCCTTACCACCGGCGAGGCGTAGACGGCCGAGCCCGTGGCGTAGGCCCAGAGCAGATCGCCCGTGGCGGCGTCGAAGGCGTAGAGCCTCGTGTTCTTCGAGGCGATGTAGACGACGCCGTCGTGGTAGGCCGGCGTGGAGTAGACGCCGCCGTAGCGGTAATCGTTCAGGAAGACCCGCCAGCGCTTCTTGCCGGTGGCGGTGTCTACGGCGTGTATCTTGAGGTCGTTGGAGCCTATGTAGAGCGTATCGCCCGCCAGCACGGGCGAGGAGACGACCTTGCCGCGGGTCCGGTACTTCCAGACGAGTTCTCCGTCGGCGGCGCCGACGGCGTAGACGTAGCGGTCCTTGGAGCCGAAGTAGACGACACCGTCGCGCACGGCGGGCGACGACGTTATCTCGCCGCCGGTCTTGAACTTCCAGACGAGCTCGCCCGTCGAGGCGTCGAGGGCGTACATGCTGCCGTCGTGGGAGCCTATGAAGACCCTGCCCTCCGAGACGGCGGGCGAGGAGTAGACGGCGCCTCCCGTCCTGTAGCGCCACCTGACACGAAGCGGCGGCGCCAGCGGCTCGTCGGTCACCGTATCGTGGGCGGGCACCCGGAAGTACATGGGCCAGGCGTCCTTGCCCGCAGCCCATGCGCCGGTCAGGAGCCCCGCAGCGGAAAGCACGACCGCCGCCGACACCCCGGCCGGCAGGAGACGGAACCAGCCGGACCGTCGCCCCCGCCGCACCAAGCGACTCTTCTCTACGGACAATTCAACCTCGCTCAATGCCCTTTCCGCCGCGCCCCCCGCCGCAACGGTGTCCCCCGGAAAATCGAGGAAGCTCTTAAGGAAACTCCGACTAATTACCCTGGGGGAAACTTTCTGTAGAAGGGCCATAGGCCCACGTTTCCACCGGCCCCTTTGTACGTTTTGTTCGCATCTTCGAAAAACAGCGGTCCCTGGGAGGCCTGGCCCGCGCCGGGCGGGATTTTTACGCCCTTGCGGCCCAAACCTCCCAGGGACCGCCCCCCGAGACATCCGGCCAGGAAACTCTGATTTATTGCGCTGAGGGAACCTTCTTGTAGAAGAGATTCCCTCAGACTCCCTCCAAAAACTTTTAACGCGAGTTGGTTTCCCCCTGTTTTGCCTGGCAAAACAGGGGGAAACCAACTCGTATTGAAAGTCTTTGAAGGGGGTCTGGGGGAAACTTTCTACAGAAAGTTTCCCCCAGAGTAA
>DRME01000119.1 GCA_011375175.1 Deltaproteobacteria bacterium
AACTCCCCTCCCGCCGCAGACGCTCCACATCTTGCTCGGCGGCCCTTCCCCCCCCGCAGGCGGCGCGCCCGGCCTGAAGGGTAGTATAAAAGATACGGCGGCCCGCGGCAAGCCTTTCATGCGCCGCCGCGGCGCCTCCCCCCGCCCCGGGCGCGAAGGCCCGGCGGGCATGATGCTAACGGCCCCCTGACGGAGCGCCTATGACCCAGAGGCTCTCCTTTTTCAGCGATACCTTCAAGGGGGTCTCTTTTGCAAGGCCCAGCTTGCGGGCCACGAAGTTGGGGACTTCTATCTTGAGGAGGGCGCGGCGGTCCGTTTCGAGGCGGAGCACGGTGCTCGCGCCGCGGCCGCTGACGGCCCTTATACGGCCCTCCACGACGTTCCGGGCCACCCTCGGATCAAGCGGGCGGTCGGGCCGTATGATGTATATCTCCTCGGGCCTTATGCAGAGGGTGACCCTCGACCCCGGCGGACGGCGGTCTGCGCAGTGCGCCTCGAGGACGCCCAGCGGCGGACACTCTACGACAACGCCGTCGGCCGTCGCCGAGCGCACGACACCGTCGAAGATGTTGCGCGTGCCCACAAAGCGGGCCACGTCCCGTGTGGCGGGCCGGAAAAAGACCTCCTCGCGCGTGCCGTGCTGGATGATGCGGCCCTCGTTTATGACCGCTATGCGCTCGCCCATCTCGAAGGCCTCTTCGAGGTCGTGGGTGACGAGCAGGGTGCTCACCGGAAAGAGCCTGTGGATATCGAGGAGGTCGGCCCTGAGCTTTTCACGCACCAGGCTGTCGAGCGCCGAAAAGGGCTCGTCGAGGAGAAGGACCCTCGGTCCGGCGGCGAGCGTTCTTGCAAGGGCCGCGCGCTGGCGCTGCCCTCCAGAAAGCTCCCTCGGATAGCGCCCCTCAAGCCCCGCAAGGCGCATCAAATCGAGAAGCTCCCCGACCCTGCGCCTTCTCGCCTCCCCGTCCCGGCCCCCGACCCCGTAGGCCACGTTCTCGAAGACCGTCATGTGGGGAAAGAGGGCGTAGTCCTGGAAGAGGTGCCCCACCCTGCGCAGCCGCATGGGAACGTCCACACCGCTTTGCGAATCGAAGAGCGTGTCCCCGCCCACGCGCACGTAGCCGGCCTCGGGCCTGACGATGCCGGATATCATGTTGAGCACCAGGCTCTTCCCGGCCCCCGACGGCCCGAAGAGCACGGTGATGTCGGAGCCGGCCTCCAGCGCCACATCGAGCCTGAAACCCCCGCCCGACGAGTCGAAACCCTTTTCCAGTCTCAGCGAAAGAGCCATGGCCGATTCTCCCGCGTGAACCCCCGCTTAAACGCCCTCTGTAAAGGGGTCGCAGGCCCACGGTTCCCCCCTCCCCCCCTCGTATGCCATTCGGATGTTTGGCGGTCCTCTGGAGGTTCGGGCCGCAAAGGCGTAAAAAAACCCCGCCTGGCGCGGGCCGAACCTCCAGAGGACCGCCACCGCCGGGCCGACGGTTCAGGGCCTGCTCAAAGCCTTCCCCTGGTCACGTGGTTGACGAAGTAGAGCACGGCGAAAGAGAAGAGCGTTATGACGGCCACCATGAAGTTGGCCGAGGCGTCGTCTCCCATCTGCACGGCGTCATATATGGCTATGGGGAGTGTCTGTGTCGAGCCGGGGATGTTTCCAGCCACCATGAGTGTGGCGCCGAACTCGCCTGTTGCTCTGGCGAAAGCCATGACCGCGCCCGCCACTATGCCCCGCCAGGCAAGGGGCAGTGTTACTGTGCGGAGCACCTCGAGCTCCGTGCGGCCGAGAAGCCTTGCGGCGTTCTCGAGGTCGCTGCCCACGCCCTCGATGGCCGCCCGCGCCGGTTTCACGAAGAGAGGGAGGGCGGAGACGAAGGCTGCGAGCACCGCCCCCTTCCAGGTGAAGACGAGCTCCACTCCCAGCGTCCCCTCGATGAGACGGCCGACGGGGCCGCTCTTTCCGAAGGCGACGAGGAGATAGTAGCCCAGGACCGTGGGCGGTATGACAAGGGGCTGCATGACCACCACGTCGACGATGTGCTTTCCCGGAAAGTCGCGCCTTGCAAGGAGCAGGGCGAGGGCGAGCCCCACGGCGACCATGAAGAGCGTGGCGGTGAACGAGACCTTGATCGTGAGATAGAGGGGGAAGAGAGTGTCCATCGCCCTCAGCGGGCTCCGGCCGGGGCGGCGAGCCCGTAACGGGTGAAGACGGCCCTCCCGGCGGGACCGGCCGCGTACCGGAGGAAACGCCCGGCTTCGGCCCCGTCAGCGGCGCGGCGCAGTACGGCCGCCGCCTGCCTCACCGGCTCGTGGAGCGAGGGGTCCACGGGATAGGTATCGACGCCCTCGGCGCGGGCCACGGAAAGGGCGACTATGCCGACCGGAACGTCGCCCGTGCGGACAAAGCGCAACACCTGCCGGACGTTCTCGCCGTAGACCACCTTCTCCCTGACCGTCTCCCAGACCCCGGCGGACTCGAGCGCCTGCCTCGCGGCCCGGCCGTAAGGGGCGTGGGAGGGATTGGCCAGCGCTATGCGCCGCACCCGTGCAGAGGCCAGGTCCGCAAGCGTCGACACGGCCGCTCCGGCGGAGCGGTTCACTGCCATGGCCAGGCGGCCCTCGGCGTAGGTCGTCTCGGTGCCCTCCATTACGAGCCCCTTCTCTTTCAGGTCCTCGATGTAGCTTTCGTGGGCGGCGAAGAAGACGTCGAAGGGCGCGCCGTGGATTATCTGGCGGGCGAGCATGCCGGTCGAGCCGTAGGAGACGACGACCTTAACACCGGTCTCCTCTTCGTAGGAGGCCGCTATCTCGTCGAGGGCGAGGCTCAGCGACGCCGCCGCCGCCACGGTAAGGCGCGACGCCGCGGCGGCCCCGGCGCCCGGAAGCGCCCCGTGGACGATGATGCCCGCAAGAGCCGCTATGGTTGTCAGGGCCCAGGCGACGGGCTTCACGACGCTGACCCTCAGTATGCGTAAAGGTTGCCGTATGGTCTCGAAGATACGGGGATGAGTTTCTTGAAGGGCTCGGCCGTCACCTCGTCGATGTCGATCCCCAGGTCCGCGCAGTACTCCTCGAGGTAGCGGCGAAGCTCCTTCATGTCCTGCTCCGTCGGATCGAGCACGCCCACTTCCTTGCCGCAGCGAAAGTCGTCGATCTCGCCCCTTATGTAGATCACGCCGCCGTGCATGCCGGTGCCGATGTAGTCGCCGATAAGGGGCTCTCCCGGCGCCCTGTCAAGGCCCAGCAGCACGAGCACCCCGCCGGCCATGTACTCGCCGAAGAAGTCGCCGGCCGTGCCGCCCGCTATGATGACGGGGAGCTGCTTTCTGTAGCCCTTCATGTGGATGCCCACGCGGTAGCCCACGTTGCCGCGGATATGGAGCTTTCCGCCCCGCATGCCGTAGCCGAGGACGTCGCCTGCGTGGCCGTGGATGACGACCTTGCCGCTGTTCATGGTGTTTCCTATGTTGTCCTGGGCGTTGCCCTTCACGATGACGGTCGGTCCGTCCATGAAGGCCGACAGATCGTTGCCCGGCACGCCCTCGACCGTGATGGTCACGGGCTCTCGTATGCCGTCGGCGATGTAGTACTGGCCGTTGACGTTCCTGAGCACGATCTCCTTCTCGCCCGCGGCCACGGCCTCGCGCACCTTCTCGTTGAGCACCCTGTAGTAAAGACCCTTTGCGTCTATCTCCAGCATCTTTCGACCTTTCCCATGTTGCTTGCCCCCTCTCGGAGAGACCGGGGAGGCTCCGATCCATTCTATTCTTCTATTGCGTCCCGCCAGCGCCGGCCGCTTCGGGGGCGGTCCCCGTGAGGTCCGGCCCGCGCCGGGCCGGGGGAAACTCTCCGTAGAAGGGTCACAGCCCCCCGGTTCCCTCAGCACAATGAGTCAGAGTTTCCTTAGGAAGCTCTGATTTATTGCACTGAGGGAACCTTTTTGTAAAAGGGTCACAGACCCACGGTTCCCTCAGACTCCCTCCAAAAACTTTCAATACGAGTTGGTTTCCCCCTGTTTTGCCAGGCAAAACAGGGGGAAACCAACTCGTGTTGAAAGTCTTTGAAGGGGTCTGGGGGAAACGTGGGCCTATGGCCCTTCTACAGAAAGTTTCCCCCAGAGTAATCAACGGCCGCCCGGCTTCACCTTCCCGCGGGCTTTACGCCCAGGATGTCGAGGGTGCGGCTGTCGAGCCCCACGCCGCGAAGCCTTTCGCGGCTTCCCCGCAGGCTCTCTATGGCGTTGACGCCGAGAGCGCCGAGTATCTCCTTTATCTCGTGGCTCCAGGCGTGGATGAGGTTTACGAGCCTGTCGGCGTAGACCTCGGGGTCCAGCCTCGCCGTGAGCTCCGGGCGCTGGGTGGTGATGCCCCAGGAGCAGTTGCCGGTGTAGCACTTGCCGCAGACCGTGCAGCCCATGGTTATGAGCGCCGCCGTGCCCAGCGCCACGGCGTCGGCGCCGAGCGCTATGGCCTTCACGGCGTCGGCGCTGCTGCGAATGCCGCCGGCGGCGACAACGCTCGCCTCGTTGCGTATCCCCTCCTGGCGGAGCCTGTCGTCCACGGCGGCCACGGCGTGCTCGATGGGTATGCCAAGGTGGTCGCGTATGACCGAGGGGGCCGCGCCCGTGCCGCCCCGGAAGCCGTCGAGGTAGACGATGTCGGCGCCGGCGCGCACTATGCCCGACACGATGGCCGCCACGTTGTGGACCGTGGCGATCTTGACGGAGACGGGCTTGTAGCCAGTGGCCTCCTTTATGGCGTAGATGAGCTGGCGCAGGTCCTCGATGGAGTAGATGTCGTGCTGGGGGGCCGGACTGAGGGCGTCGGAGCCCACGGGGATCATGCGCGTCTTGGCCACCTGCAGCGGTATCTTCTCGCCCGGCAGGTGGCCGCCTATGCCGGGCTTCGCGCCCTGGCCGATCTTTATCTCCACGGCCACGCCGGCGTTGAGGTAGTCGGGGTTTACGCCGAAGCGCCCGGAGGCGACCTGCACTATTATGTGGTCCCTGTAGGGGAGCAGGTCCTCGTGGAGTCCGCCCTCGCCGGTGTTCATCAGTATGCCGCACTCCTTTGCGGCCATGGCCAGCACCTTCTGGGCGTTGAGGCTTATGGAGCCGAAGCTCATGGGCGAGAAGATGAACGGCGCCGAGAGCCTTAGCTGCGGCGGCAGCTTCCCGGCGAGCCTGGGCCTGCCGTCGGGCCCCTTCTCTATCTTGACGCTCGAGGGCTTCTTGCCCAGGTAGGTGCGAAGCTCCATGGGCTCGCGCAGCGGGTCGATGGAAGGGTTCGTCACCTGGCAGGCGTCGAGAAGGAGCCGGTCGAAGAGTATGGGATAGGGCAGGTCGCTGCCCATTCCCGTGAGCGGCATGCCGCCCGTCTCGGCCTGCTTCTTGATGTTCCTTATATTGTGATACCCCCAGTAGGCGTTGGGCTTGAAGCGCGTGGGATTTTCCAGTATCTCGATGGCCTCTTCGGGGCAGTAGTGGTAGCAGCGCAGGCACCTCACGCACTTGGCCGTGTCTATGAGCACCTTGTCGCCGCCCCAGCCGTACACCCCCCAGCCGCAGTTCTGGATGCAACGCTTGCAGCGGATGCACTTCTCCCTGTCGATGGTGGCCAGGTATTCCGGTGGTGCAAGACTCTTGAACATTTTAAGACTTTCTCCTCCTCGTCCCGGCGCAAGCCGCACCGGGACGCATCTGCCTTCTCCGTAATCCTTCTATCGCCTCCCCTGCGGCGGGCGCGCAGCGCAGGGGCTCAGTCCTCGAGCTC